>NZ_RAWQ01000197.1:0-20112 GCF_003668965.1 Corallococcus sp. AB030 | reverse complement strand
ACCTCATAGCGGCGCGCCAGCTTCGCTTCGGAGCCGAATTGTCCGCTCGGGTGCAGCCGCCCCAGCGCGATATCGCGCTCGATTTGCGCCTCCACATAGGCCACGAGTCCTCGCCGTTCCATCCCCACTCTCCTTCCTCGTCCCAGCATCGCCATCCAACCACAGGGGTCTGACATGGATGCGCGAGCCCAACGGTCCGCGTCGATTGCGGGCCAGCGCGCCCCCGGGCCGCATGGGGCGAAAACCTGTCCGACAGTCGGACAGGTTTTGAGGCAACCGGGCCCGGGCGGGCGCCTCTGCCCCTGGCCTGGTGTCCGCCCCCCAAGACATCGCGGCCCGCATCTGCGCGCCGAAACGCCGCTCGTTCTTGCTCACCACTTCGGGTTGCGGCATGGGGCGACGCTCTTCTTGGGCCCTGCTGCGTGCTCCGGTGTCGAGAAGGCGGCAGGGCCAGGCACTTACGTCTGTCCGCATGGTGACCACTTCCCGCTACCCTCGCGGTCCATGACCTCCGCTCGCGTCCCTGGCTCCCCGTTGCGGGTGGGCCTCCTTGGCTATGGCCTGTCCGGCTCGCGCTTCCATGGCCCCCTCATCGCCGCGGAGCCCGCGTTCACCCTGGCTGCCGTGGCGTCCAGCCGCGCTGACGCCGTGGCCCGCGACTGGCCAGGTGTCCGCACCGGCACCGTGGAGTCGCTGCTGGCGGATCCAGACCTGGACGTGATCGTCGTGTGCACGCCCAATGACTTGCATGCGTCGCTCGCGGGACAGGCGCTTCGCTCGGGCAAGCATGTGGTGGTGGAGAAGCCCTTCGCTCTGGACGCGGACGAGGCGATGCGGCTGGACGCGCTCGCGAAGGAGCGCGGGCTTTGCCTCACCGTGTTCCACAACCGGCGCTGGGACGGCGACTTCCTCACCGTGCGCCAGTTGCTGGAGCAGGGACGGCTGGGGACGCTCTATAGCATGGAGAGCCACTTCGACCGCTTCCGGCCCCAGGTGAAGGATCGCTGGAAGGAGCAGGACGTGCCCGGCGGCGGGACGCTTTGGGACCTGGGCTCGCACCTCGTTGACCAGGCAGTGCAGCTCTTCGGCCTGCCAGAGTCGGTGGCCGCGGACCTGGGCCGGCAACGTCCGGGCGCGAAGGGCACGGATTGGTTCCACCTGGTGCTGCGTTACGGCTCGCTGCGCGTACTGCTGCACTCCGGTTCCGTGGTGCACGCGCCGTGGCCCCGCTTCGTGTTGCAGGGCGACCGGGATGCGTACGTGAAGCATGCGCTGGATCCCCAGGAGGGACAGCTCGAAGCGGGCCTGCGTCCCGGCCATCCGGACTTTGGCCGCGAACCCGCGGAGCGCCACGGCCGGTTGCTGGCCTCGGGGGAAACCGTCGCCACTGTCCCTGGTGCGTATGGCCAGTTCTACCAGCAGCTCGGCGCCGCCATCCTCCACGGCGCACCCGTGCCCGTGACGGCGCTGAGCGCGAGCGAGACAGTGCGTGTCATCCAGGCCGCGATCCAGAGCGACCTCGAAGGCCGCCGCATTCCGCTGCCTCCTCGCGACTGAAGAATCAGAGCGTCTTCTCCAACACCAGGAACGTGGGCGACGCGTAGCCCGCGTGCGTTCCATGGGAATGGAAGACGTAGCCCTGGCGCGCGTACCACGCATGGTGCGACGTGAGCGCGAGCCGCACCGACAGCCGCACGCGCGTCTGGCCCAACGCGCGCGCTCGGGACTCCACTGCGTCCATGAGGCGCAGCGACATGCCCTGGCCCCGGTGTGATGGCAGCACCGCGAGCCGGTCCAGGTACACGTGGTCTACCTTCGGGTGGAAGAACACGCAGCCGAAGAAGATGCCGTCCGCCTCCGCGACGAAACCGCCGCCGTCCGACAACTCGCGCCGCACCACGGCCTCCGTCTTGTCGTGCGCGCTGGAGGGCGGATCCAGGCGGCCGCGGTATTCCTCGAAGGCGTCGCGCAGCACCTGGGTGATCCGCTCGGCGTCGGCAGGCACGGCTTCGCGGATCCGGAAGGGCTCGGGCATTCCCGAAGTCTAGTGGAAACGGCAGGCGCGGGCGTTTCACCACCACGGTGAAACACCGCTGAAACATGTCACCAGAGACCGGGCGTGGAGCGGAATTCCCGCTCGGTCTCCAGCGCCTGCGTGGCCTCGCTCCCGAGCGGGCTGACAGCCAGGCCCTCTCGACCAAATCGCTGCGGCCGTGTCGGAGTGCCTGTCTACTATCCCGCGCGCTCGCGAGTCCGGGAACCCGTCACATCTCCTTCCCGAGCGTTCGCAAGCCCCCCTCCCAAGGAGTCTCTGGCCCATGGCTTCCACCCCTGAGCAGAAGCGCGCGCGGCTGGCGGAACTGCTGCGCGAGAAGCGCCGCCCCACGTCGCGGGTGCCGGCGTCGTTCGGCCAGGAGCGCATGTGGTTCCAGGAGCGGCTGGCGCCCGGACAGACCGGATTGAACCTGCTCTTTTCGGTACGCCTGGAGGGACTGCTCGATGTGCCCTCGCTGGCGGGAAGCCTGAACGAAGTGGTGAGCCGCCACGCGGTGCTGCGCACCACCTTCGTGGAACAGGACGGACGGCCATGGCAGCGCATCACGCCCGAACTCGACGTGCCCCTGCCCGTGGTGCCAGTGGCGGATGCCGCGGAGGCCTGGCGAAGATTGCACGAAGAGGCTCGCGCGCCGTTCGACCTGGAGCAGGGTCCCCTACTGCGCGCCGTGCTCTTCGCTGTCTCCCCCACCGAGCACCTGTTGCTGCTCGCGCTGCACCACACCGTGTCCGACGGCTGGTCCATGGGCCTGCTCGTGCACGAACTGGCCCTCATCTACGAGGCCCTGGCTTCGGGCGGGACGCCGGTGCTGCCCGCGCTGGCATTGCAGTACGCGGACTTCTCCGTGTGGCAGCGGGAGGCATTGACGGGGGAGGCGCTGGAGGCGTCGATCGACGTGTGGCGCTCGCGGCTGGATGCACGGGCAGTCCTGTCGCTGCCCACGGATCGGCCTCGCTCAGGACAGGCGGACAGCCGGGGCGCGACCGTGTCCTCGATGCTTCCCACCGCGCTGGTCCAGCGGCTCTCGACCCTGGCGGCGCAGGAGGGCACCACCCTCTTCACGGTGTTGCTCGCGGGCTTCAAGGCGTTGCTCATGCGCTACTCCGGGCAGGACGACCTCACGGTCGGAACGCCTGTCGCCGGACGCTCGCGCGCGGAGCTGGAGCCGCTGGTCGGGTTGTTCGTCAACACGCTCGCGCTGCGAACATCGCTCACGGGGGATCCATCGTTCCGCTCGCTCATGGGCCGCGTGCAGGCAACGTCGGTGGAGGCCTTCGCGCACCAGGACGTGCCCTTCGAGAAGCTGGTGGAGGTGCTCCAGCCTCCGCGTCACCTGGACGTACCGCCGTTCTTCCAGGTGATGTTCGTCCTGCAGAACACGCCCCTTCCGACCGTGCGCCTGCCCGGGCTGTCGCTGGACGCGCAGGTGGTGGACAGCGGCTTCGCGCAGTTCGACCTCACCCTCTTCGCCTTCGAACAGGCGGACGACCTGCGCCTCACCGCCGAGTACCGCACCGCCCTCTTCGATGAGCTCACGATGGTGCGGCTGATGAGACACCTGCGCGTCCTGCTGGAGAACGCAGTCGCGTGGCCGGATGCGCGCCTGTCGGAGCTGTCCCTCCTGGATGAGACCGAGCGGCAGCGCGTGCTTCATGCGTGGAACGGGCCCCGGGAAGCGTTTCCTCGCGGGGTGCTGCTGCAGCAACTGGTGGAAGCGCAGGTGGCTCGCACTCCGGACGCGGTGGCCGTCACGTTTGAAGAGACGGCGCTCACCCATGCGCAGCTGGATGCCCGGGCCAACCAGCTCGCGTGGCACCTGCGGTCCATGGGCGTGGGGCCGGAGGTTCGCGTCGGGCTGATGCTGGAGCGGTCGCTGGAGCTGGTGGTGGCGCTGCTCGCGACGTTGAAGGCAGGAGGGGCGTACGTTCCGCTGGATCCGGCCCTGCCAGCGCAGCGGCTCGCGTGGATGTTCGAGGACGCCCGGCCCGCCGTGGTGCTCATCCAGGAACGGCTGGTGGCGCGGCTGCCCGCTGGGGACTCCGTGCCGGTGCTCCGCCTGGACTCCCAGTGGGCGGAGGTAAATCGGCATCCGTCCGGCGCGCCGCCTCCGGTGGCCTCCGAGGACGCGCTGGCGTACGTCATCTTCACCTCTGGCAGCACTGGGCGGCCGAAGGGCGCGATGAACGCGCACGCGGGCGTCGTCAACCGGCTCCTGTGGATGCAGGGGGCGCTGCCGCTGTCACCGGGCGACGCGGTGTTGCAGAAGACGCCGTTCAGCTTCGACGTGTCCGTGTGGGAGTTCTTCCTGCCGCTGATGACGGGCGCGCGGTTGGTGGTGGCTCGGCCCGGAGGACACCAGGAGCCGGACTATCTGGCGGACCTCATCGCGCGGGAGCACATCACCGTCACGCACTTCGTGCCGTCCATGCTCCAGGCGTTCCTGGAAGCACCCGGCCTGCAGCAGTGCGCGTCGCTGCGCCAGGTGGTGTGCAGCGGTGAAGCACTGCCGCTGGAGCTGGCTGAACGGTGCCTGGCGCGGCTGCCTCGCGCGCGGCTGCACAACCTCTATGGCCCCACCGAGGCCGCGGTGGATGTCACCGCGTACGAGTGTGTCCGCGGCGCGCTGGGGCGCTCCGTGCCCATCGGGTATCCGGTGGCGAATACGGTGATCCGGCTGCTGGACGCATCGCTGCGGCCGGTGCCCCTGGGTGTTCCCGGAGAGCTGTTCATCGGGGGTGTGCAGGTGGGCCGCGGGTATCTGGGCCGCCCGGACCTGACCGCGGAGCGCTTCATCCCGGACGCGTACAGCGACACGCCCGGGGCCCGGCTGTACCGCACGGGGGACCTTGCCCGGTGGCTGCCCGATGGCGCCATCGAGTACCTGGGCCGAACCGACTTCCAGGTGAAGGTGCGCGGGCTGCGCATTGAACTGGGCGAAATCGAGGCCGCGCTGGAGCAGCACCCCGCCGTGCGACAGGCCGTCGTCGTGGCGCTCCCGGGCGTCACGGCGAGCGACACGCGGTTGGTGGCGTATCTCGTCGGAGGGACGGACGTGGCGGGGACGGAGGCCCTTCGAGCGCTCCTCTCGGAGAGGCTCCCTGAGTACATGGTGCCCGGTGCCTTCGTCTCGCTGGAGGCCCTGCCCCTGACGTCCAGCGGAAAGGTCGACCGCAGGGCGCTGCCCGTGCCGGACATGGCCTCGGGGGTGGTTCAGGAGTACGTCGCGCCGCGCAATCCCACGGAGGAGCAGCTGGCTTCGCTCTGGGCGGATCTGCTGCGCGTGGAGCGCGTGGGCGTGCACGATGACTTCTTCGCGCTGGGGGGACATTCGCTGCTCGCCACACAGCTCCTCTCGCGCATCCGGGCGGCGTTGCAGGTGGAACTGCCCCTGCGTGCGGTCTTCAAGGCGCCCACGCTCGCGGCCCTGGCTTCGGCGCTGGAGGAGGCACGAGGCCGGAGCGAGGGCCTCCAGGCGCCTCCCTTGCGCCCTGTGAGCAGGGAGGGCGAGCTCGCGCTGTCCTTCGCGCAGCAGCGCCTGTGGTTCCTGGAGCAGCTTCAACCCGGTGGCGTTGCATACAACCTGCCCGGGACCGTGCTGCTCGAAGGCGCGCTCCATGTTCCAGCGCTGCGGCAGGCCCTGGATGCGCTGATCGAACGCCATGAGGTGCTGCGCACCACGTTCGCCTCCGGGGCCCACGGGCCGGTCCAGTGCATCGCGCCCCCGTCGTCATGCCCGTTCGAGTTCGTGGACCTGGAGGACCTGCCGCCTCCGGGCACACGTGATGCCCGGCTGCGGGACTTCGTCGCCGCGCAGGCGCAGCGGCCCTTCGACCTGGCGCGGGGCCCGATCTTCCGCGCGGTGCTCGTGCGGATGGAAGAGACGCGGCATGTGCTGCTCGTGCTCACGCACCACATCGCTTCGGACGGCTGGTCCACGGGGGTGCTCGTGCGCGAGTTGGTTGCCCTCTATCGGGCCTTCGCTTCCGGCCAGCGTCCTTCGCTTCCGCCACTTCCCATCCAGTACGCCGACTTCGCCGCGTGGCAGCGCTCCTGGCTTCAGGGAGAGGTGCTCACCTCGCAGCTTGCGTGGTGGCGGGAGCAGCTCGCGGATGCACCTCCGCTCTTGATGCTTCCCACGGACCGGCCGCGCCCGGCGGCGCAGACGTTCTCGGGGGACCAACTCGCGGTGCGGCTGTCCCGGAAGCTGACGGACGGCGTGCATTCCGTGGCGAGACAGGCGGGGGCCACCCCCTTCATGGTGCTGCTGGCCGCGTACCACCTGTTGCTGTCCCGGTATGCCGGACAGGACGACGTCAGCGTGGGCGCCCCGGTCGCGGGCCGCACCCGTTCGGAGTCAGAGGGACTGATCGGATTCTTCGTCAACACGCTGGTGCTGCGTGCGCGCATCGATCCACGCGCTTCGTTCCGGACGCTGCTCGCCCAGGTGCGCGCCACGACGCTCGGCGCCTTCGAACACCAGGACGTCCCATTCGAGAAGCTGGTGGAAGAACTCCAGCCCGCACGCGACCCGAGCCATACGCCGTTCTTCCAGGTCACCCTCACCCTCCAGAACGCACCCACCGCGGAGTGGCGGCTGCCGGACCTCACGCTGCGCGAGCTGCCTCCTCCCTTCACTCCGTCGAAGTACGACTTCAGCCTCATCCTGGAGGAGTCGCCGGACGGCATCACCGGCAGCCTCCATTACAACACCGACCTCTTCGACCCGGCCTTCCTCCAGGCGTTGTTGCAGGGCTACGCCTCGTTGCTGGAAGCGCTTCCCGGACAACTGGAGGTCCCGGTGGCGCAGCTGCCACTGATGCCCACGCAAGCACGGCGTCAGGTGCTGGAGGACTGGAGCGGCGTCTCCGCTGTCGGGGACTTCTCCGCGCATTCCATCACTGCCCGCTTCGAGGAACAGGTCGCTCGGGCGCCAGACGCAGTGGCGCTGCTATCCGAGTCCGGAAGCATGACCTACGCACGGCTCGATGCGCGGGCGAACCAGCTCGCGCACCACCTTCGCGCTTCTGGCATCTCCGAGGGCAGCCGCGTGGCCGTGCTGTTGCCGCGCTCGCCAGACCTCATCGTCTCTCTGCTGGCAGTGCTCAAGACCGGCGCGGCCTATGTCCCCATCGACCTGAATGCTCCACCCGAGCGCTGGTCCCTTCTGCTTGAACAGTCCGGGGCTGCGATGGTCATCACGCGGGAGGCGCTCGCGGATGAACTGCCGTCGCTGATGACGCCGCTGGTGCTGCTGGATGCGGATGCATCCCGGCTGGCTTCGCGTCCGGACGATGCGCTGCCGGAGCCGCGCGCGACAGGCGACCGGCTGGCCTATGTCCTCTTCACCTCGGGCTCCACCGGGACGCCCAAGGGTGTCTGTGTCCCGCATCGCGCCGTGTTGCGGCTGGTGGTGGACAGCGACTTCATTCGCTTCGGCCAGGACGAGGTCTTCCTCCAACTTGCGCCGGCCGCGTTCGATGCGTCGACGCTCGAAATCTGGGGCGCGTTGCTTCATGGGGCCCGGCTCGTGCTCGCGCCGCCGGGAGAGCTGTCACTCGCGCGTATCGCAGAGGTGCTGACAGGGCACGGTGTCACCACGCTGTGGCTCACGGCCGCCCTCTTTGAACAGATGGCCGTGCATCATCCGGAGGCCCTCGCTTCCGTGGCGCAGGTGCTTGCGGGCGGCGATGTGCTCCCGGCCTCTCGCGTGCGGGAACACCTGGCGCGGATGCGTCCGGGCTCGGTGTTGCTCAACGGCTACGGACCCACCGAGAACACCACCTTCTCCGCCACGCACTTGATGCAGGCAGGCGACACCGTGGAGACCGCCGTTCCCATCGGGCGACCGCTGCCCCACTCCACCGCCTACGTTCTGGATCCGGCGATGCGGCCGGTCCCTCCTGGCATGCCGGGAGAGCTGTACGTCGGCGGCGAGGGACTGGCGTGGGGCTACCTCCACCAGCCCGCCCTCACCGCCGAACGCTTCGTGCCCCATCCGTTCAGCACGACACCGGGGTCACGGCTCTACCGCACCGGCGACAGGACGCGCTGGCGCGCGGACGGCACGTTGGACTTCCTGGGCCGCACCGACTTCCAGGTGAAGCTGCGCGGCTTCCGCATCGAACCGGGTGAGGTCGAAGCGGCCCTGCGCGGACTGCCGGGCGTTCACGAAGCCGTGGTCGTGGTGCGCGAAGACGCCGCCGGAGACAAGCGACTGGTGGCCTACGTCGTTGGTGAATCTCTGGACGGCAGGGTCCTACGCTCGGAGCTTCAGCAGCGACTTCCCGACTACCTGATCCCCAGCGTCTTCGTGGTGCTGGACGCCCTGCCCCTCAACGCCAACAGCAAGCTGGACCGCTCCGCACTTCCCGCTCCCGAGGCCCCCGTGGCTTCGGCGGACACGTACGTCGCGCCTCGCGACGCGGTGGAGCAACAGCTCGCCGCCCTTTTCGCGGAGGTGCTGCACGTTCCTCGCGTGGGCATCCACGATGACTTCTTCGACCTGGGTGGCCACTCCCTGCTGGCCACGCAGGTGGTGTCGCGCGTGCGCACGACACTGGGCGTGGAGCTGCCCCTGGGCGACCTCTTCGCGGCGCCCACGGTGGAGACGCTCGCGGTCCGTGTGGTGGCCCTGCGCTCGCGGGAGGACTCCCGACCGGGGACGCCGCCGCTCGTGGCCCGGCCGCGCACGGGTCCCGTGCCGCTGTCCTACGCGCAGCAGCGACTGTGGTTCCTGGATCAACTCCAGCCCGGCAGCGCCTTCTACAACGTGCCCGGCATCCTGATCCTCGATGGCGCGCTGGATGCCTCGGCGCTGGAGCGGTCCCTCCAGGCCCTGGTGCGCAGACATGAAGTCCTGCGCACCACGTTCATGTCCGATGGGGACTCGCCGGTCCAGCGCCTCAATCCCGAAGCGACGCTGACGCTGTCCATCGTCTCGCTGGAGTCCCCCCCCGAGGACCACCGTGAAGCCGAGGCGCACCGTCACGCAGCCTCCGAGGCCGCGCGGCCCTTCGACCTGGGCATCGGGCCTCTCGTGCGCGCCGTGTTGCTGCGGCTGGATTCACGACGTCACTGGTTGCTGCTCACGCTGCACCACATCGTCTCCGACGGTTGGTCCATCGGGGTCTTCGCTCGCGAGCTGGGCTCGCTGTACCGGGCCTTCGCTTCCGGTCAGTCCCCGGCGCTGTCTCCCCTGCCGCTCCAGTACGCGGACTTCGCCCTCTGGCAACGCTCGTGGCTCCAGGGAGACGTGCTCCAGGCGGAGCTGGAGTGGTGGCGACGGGAACTCGACGGCGCGCCCACCGCGCTGGAGCTGCCCACCGACCGGCCTCGCCCCGTCGCACAGTCGTTCCGGGGAGCTTCACTTCCCGTGGCGCTGTCCCCAGACGTTTCGGGCGCGGTGAAGGCGCTGGCGGCCCGGGAGGGCGCCACACCGTTCATGGTGCTGCTCGCGGGCTTCCAGTTGCTGTTGTCTCGCTACACGGGCCAGGACGACGTGCTCGTGGGCTCCGCCATCGCCAACCGCAACCGCGCGGAGACGGAGGGCCTCATCGGCTTCTTCGTGAACACGCTGGTGTTGCGTGCTCGCATCGATCCGCGGGCCTCGTTCCGGACGCTGCTGGCCCAGGTGAAGGCGACGACGCTCGCGGCGTACGCTCACCAGGACCTGCCCTTCGAGAAGCTGGTGGAGGGCATGCAGGGGGCTCGGGACCTGAGCCGGTCTCCGCTGTTCCAGGTGGCGTTCACGTTCCAGAACGCGCCCGTGGACGCGCTGGACCTTCCCGGCCTCCGTCTGGAGCTGCGTGGCGGGGAGATCACCACCGCGAAGTTCGACCTGGACTTCAGCCTCCAGGAACGGAACGGCGCGTTCAGCGGCGACCTGAACTTCAGCACCGACCTCTTCGCCCCCGCCACCGTCGCCCGGATGATGGCGCACTTCCAGGCGCTGCTCGGCGCGCTCACGGCCCGCCCCGCTGCGCCCGTGCGAGAGCATTCGCTGCTCGACGGCGAGGAACGCCAGCGCGTGCTCGTGGACTGGAACGCCACGCAGCGTCCGCTCGCGCCCTACACCGTGCCGGAGCTGTTCGCGGCACAGGTGCTCCGTGCACCGGAGGCCGTCGCGGTCCAGCACGAAGGCCAGGTGCTCACCTACGCGGCGCTGGCGGAACGTGCGCGGCGGCTGGCCCTGCGCCTGCGCGCCTTCGGACTCCCTCCAGAGGCACGGGTCGCGCTGTGCGTGGAGCGGGGGCTGGAGCTGGTGGTGGGGATGCTCGGCATCCTGGAGGCGGGCGGTTGCTACGTGCCCATGGACCCCGCCTATCCGCGCTCCCGCCTCGCGTTCATGTTCGAGGACGCGGGCATCTCCGCGGTGGTGGGCCAGCGGGACCTGCTGGGCGCCCTTCCGGAACACTCCCTGCCCACGGTGTGCCTGGAGCCGGACACGGAGGAATCCGGCCAGAAACCTGCGCCCGCTTCCTCGGACGTCACGGTGCGGCCGGGGCAACTGGCCTACGTGCTCTACACGTCTGGCTCCACGGGCACGCCCAAGGGCGTGGGCATCACGCACCAATCCATCGTGCACCTGGTGCGGGACACGAACTTCGTCCAACTCGGGCCGGACGACTGCATCGTGCAGGCGGGCACGCCTTCTTTCGACCTGGCCACCTTCGAGGTCTGGGGCGCGCTGCTCAATGGCGCGCGGCTCGTCATCCTGCCGCGTGAGGTGACGCTGGCTCCGGCGGAGCTGGCTCGCACGCTGCGCGAGGTGGACGCCACCACGGCCCTGTTCGCCACGGCCCTGTTCCACACGGTGGCGCGCGAAGTCCCCAATGCCTTCGCCACGATGCGCACGGTCCTGTACGCCGGTGAGGCCGCGAACGCGGATGCGGCTCGCGCGGTGCTTCACGCGGGTCCTCCGGGCCGGCTGGTGAATCTGTATGGCCCCACGGAGACGACCGTGGGCGTCACCACGCACGACATCGTGGACCTGCCGGAGCACGCGACGTCGGTGCCCATCGGCCGGCCGATGACGCGCGTCCAGACGTACGTGCTGGATGCGCACGGGCAGCCCGTGCCCGTGGGCGTTCCGGGCGAGCTGTACCTGGGCGGCGACGGCCTGGCCCGGGGCTACCTGGGGCGCCCCGAGCTGACCGCGGAGCGCTTCGTGCCTTCACCATGGGGTGGCGTGCCCGGTGCTCGGCTGTACCGCACGGGCGACCGGGTGCGCTGGCTCGCGGACGGGACGCTGGACTTCCTGGGCCGCACCGACTTCCAGGTGAAGCTGCGCGGCTTCCGCATCGAACTGAGCGAGGTGGAGGCCATCCTCCGGCAGCACCCCTCGGTGAAGGCAGCGGTGGCGGGAGTCATCGAGGATCGCCTCGTGGCGTGGTTCGTGCCCGGCGCTCCGGTGGAGGCAACGGCCTTGCGCGCCTTCGTCTCCGAACGACTGCCCGCGCCGCTGGTGCCCTCCGCGTTCGTGTCGTTGGACGCACTGCCGCTCACTCCCGTGGGCAAGGTGGACCGCAAGGCGCTGCCCGTTCCGGATGCGCGCTCGGTCGCTGGCGGGCCCGTGGCTCCGGAGCGGATGACGCTCTTCCAACAGCGCATCGCCACGCTGTTCCAGGAGCTGCTCCGCCTGAAGTCAGTGGGGCTGCACGATGACTTCTTCGTCATCGGGGGCCATTCGCTGCTGGCCACACAGCTCGTCTCCCGGCTGCGTTCGACCTTCGGAGTGGAGCTGCCGCTGCGCGCCCTCTTCGATGCACCCACCGTCGCCCGGCTCACGGAGCGTGTGGAGGCCTGGCTCCTCTCGCGTGTCGAGGGACCACGCATCCCGGCCCTCGTCGCCACGTCGAGGGACCGGGACCTGCCGGTGTCCTACGCACAGCAGCGGCTGTGGGTGGTGGAGCAGCTTCGCCCGGGCGGCAGCCACTACACCATCGCCACCGCGCTGCGGCTGGACGGCGTGCTGGACGTGGAAGCGTTGCGCCGCGCCCTGGAGCTCGTCGTCTCCCGGCATGAAGCGCTGCGCACCACGTTCGCGATGAAGGAAGGCCAGCCCGTCCAGCACGTGCACCCGGCGGGTGCATGGGAGTTGCCGGTCACCGACCTGAGCCCCATGTCCCGCGAGTCCCGCGAGGCCGAGGCCCAGCGGCGCTCCGTGGAAGAGGCCGCCCTTCCCTTCGACCTGGGACGGGGACCGGTCCTGCGCACGCGGCTGCTCCGCCTGGATGCTCGGGAGCACCTGTTGCTCCTGTGCATGCACCACATCATCTCCGACGGCTGGTCACTGGGCGTGCTCGTCCGCGAGGTGGCCGGCGCCTACGAGGCCTTCGCTTCAAGCCGGACACCCGTGTTGCCGGCGCTGCCGGTGCAGCCCGCGGACTTCGCCGTGTGGCAGCGCTCCTGGCTCCAGGGTGACGTGCTCGCGCGGGACGTGTCGTGGTGGAAGCAGCACCTCGCCGGTGCGCCCCAGGTGCTGGAGCTGCCCACGGACAAGGCGCGGCCGCCGCTCCAGTCCACGAAGGGGGCGCTGCTTCCCGTCCACCTTCCCGCGGCGGGCGTGGAGCGGTTGGTGGCGTTGAGCCGCTCGGAAGGCGCGACGCCCTACATGGCGCTGCTCGCGGTGTGGCAGGTGCTGCTGTCGCGGTACTCGCGGCAGGAGGAGCTGCTGGTGGGTTCGCCCATCGCGGGCCGCGACCGCTCGGAGCTGGAGGGGCTGGTCGGCTTCTTCGTGAACACGCTGGTGCTGCGCGGGCGCGTGCGTCCGGGGGACTCGTTCCGGACGCTGCTCACCCAGGTCCGGGCCACGGCGCTCGCCGCCTTCGAGCACCAGGACCTGCCGTTCGAGAAGCTGGTGGAGGAGCTGCACGTGGCTCGCGACCTGAGCCGCAACCCGCTGGTGCAAGCGGTGTTCGCGCTCCAGAACGCACCCACCGGCGAGTTGAAGGCACCGGGGCTCACGCTGCGGCCCGTGCCGGTGGACAACGCCACGGCCCGCTTCGACCTGGGCCTGTTGCTGCACGAGGCTCCGGACGGCCTGCGCGGCGTCATCGAATACAGCACGGACCTCTTCGAGCGTTCGACCGTGGAACGGCTGGCCGGACACCTGCGCACGTTGCTGGACGCCGTCGTCGCCGCTCCAGACGTCCCCCTGGCCCAGGTGGAATGGCTCACCCCCGAGGAGCGCCAGCGGGTGCTCACGGCGTGGAACGACACAGGTGTGGACTACCCGCGTGAGTCGAACCTCGTGGAACGCTTCGCGCTCCAGGTCGCGCAGCGTCCGGAGGCCATCGCGTTGGAATCGGGTGACGCGCGGCTGACGTACTCGCGGCTCGATGCTCGGGCGAATGCGCTGGCCTGGGTGCTGCGCTCGCAGGGCGTGGGGCCGGATGCGCTGGTGGCGGTGTGCCTGGAGCGCTCCGTGGAGCTCGTCGTCACGCTCCTGGCCATCCTCAAGGCGGGCGGGGCCTATGTCCCCCTGGATGCCGCGTATCCCGCGCGGCGCCTGGCCCTCATGCTGGAGGACGCGCCGCCCCGACTGCTCGTCACCACCCGCGCGCTGCGAGCGTCGCTGCCGGTCGCGGAGGATGTGCCGTGCGTCTTCGTGGAGGAGACGCGCCTTGAAGAACAGCCCACCACGGCTCCGGACGTGGCGCTCTCCTCGCGGAACCTCGCGTATGTGGACTTCACCTCCGGAAGCACCGGCCGCCCCAAGGGCGTCGCCGTGGAGCACCGGGGCGTGCTGCGGCTCCTCCACGGTGCCCCCTGGGCCCGCTTCACTCCGGACGAGACTTTCCTGCTGATGGCTCCGCTGTCCTTCGACGCGTCGACGTTGGAGCTGTGGGGCCCGCTGTTGTCCGGCGGAAGGCTCGTGGTCTTCCCGCCGCAGCCACCCACGGACCTGGAGCTGCTGGGCCAGATCATCCGACGTCACGGTGTCACGTCGCTCTACCTGTCCGCGGGATTGTTCGCGCAGGTGGTGGACGTGAAGCAGGAGGTGCTGCGCGGACTGCGGCAGCTCTTCGTGGGCGGGGACGTCCTGTCCCCCACGCACACGCGCCGCGTGGTGGAGACGCTGGGCCTCCCGGTGGTCAACGGCTACGGCCCCACCGAGGCCACCGTCTTCACCTGCTGCCTCCGCATGGAGCGGCCCGACGACGTCCCGGCCGAGGCGATCCCCATCGGGCCTCCGCTGCCGAACACGCGGACGTTCGTGGTGGACGGCTCGCTGCGGCCGGTGCCCGTGGGCGTTCCGGGTGAGCTGCTCATCGGCGGGGACGGACTCGCGCGAGGCTACCTCTCCCGCCCGGACCTCACCGCCGAGCGCTTCATCCCCCACCCCTTCGCCACCACACCCGGAGAGCGCGTGTACCGCACGGGAGACCGGGTGCGCTGGCGCGCGGACGGGAGCCTGGAGTTCCTGGGCCGCATCGACACCCAGGTGAAGGTGCGCGGCTACCGCATCGAACTGTCCGAGGTCGAAGCCGCCCTCCGGGACTGGCCCGCCCTCACCGACGCGGCCGTGCTCGTGCGCGAGGACGTCCCTGGCGACAAGCGGCTCGTGGCCTACGTGGTGGCCAGCGCGCTGGACGTGCAGGCCCTGCGCGAACACCTGCGGCAGCGGCTGCCCGAGTACATGGTCCCGGCCGCGTTCGTCCCCCTGCCCGTGCTGCCCCTCACCGCCACCGGAAAGCTGGACCGCCAGGCCCTGCCCGCGCCGGACGTCGCGGCGAGTGCTCGCAAGGGGCGCTTCGTTGAGCCCGCGGATCCGCTGGAGGAACAGCTCGCCACCATCTGGGCGCGGGAGCTGGGCGCCCGGAGCGTTGGCGTCCACGACCACTTCTTCGAGGACCTGGGTGGCACGTCGCTCACCGTGGTCCGCGTCGCCAGCCGGTTGCACGAGGCGCTCCAGCGCGACGTGCCCGTGGTCTGGTTGTTCGAACACCCCACGGTCCACGGATTGGCCCGGCGACTGGAGCGCGAAGGACTGCCCGCGCGTCCCGTGCCTGCCCCAGTGGCCACTCCTCCCGCGACACCGGCTGAACCCTCCATGCCTGTCCAGTCCGTGCCCACAGCCGAGCCGGAGACGACGCCAACGTTGCCGTCGAACGCCATCGCCATCATCGGCATGTCCGGGCGCTTCCCAGGCGCTGAGTCGGTGGAGGAGTTCTGGCGCAACCTGCGTGAAGGCGTGGAGTCCATCTCCCGTTTCACTCCCGAGGAACTGGAGCCGATGCCCGGCCTGCCTCCGGGCGTGTCGCTGACGCAGCATCCGGGGTTCGTGCCCGCGCAGGGTGTGCTCGCGGACATCGACCAGTTCGATCCCGCGTTCTTCGACATGTCCCTGCGCGAGGCGCAGTGGACCGACCCGCAGCAGCGGATGTTCCTCCAGTGCGCGTGGGCGGCGATGGAGGACGCGGGCATCGACCCCGCGCGATTCCCGGGCATCGTCTCCCTCTTCGCGGGCGCGAACGAATCCGGCTACGCGAACGAGGTGCAGCGGCACCTGCCGTTGGACTCGGCGGCGTTCTTCGAGCTGTACGGCACGGCGACCTACCAGAGCCTGCCGACGAAGGTGTCCTACAAGCTGGGGCTCACTGGCGAGAGCATGCTCGTGTACACGGCGTGCTCCACGGGGCTCGTGGCGGTGCACGTCGCGTGTCAGAACCTGTTGTCAGGCCTGTCGGACGTGGCGCTCGCGGGCGCGACGCGGCTGTCGGTGCCGCAGCGCACCGGCTACGTGCACCAGGAGGGGATGATCTACTCCCCGGACGGCCACTGCCGCGCCTTCGATGCGAAGGGCAAGGGCACCGTCTCCGGCAGCGGCGTGGCGGCCGTGGTGCTCAAGCGGCTGGAGGACGCGGTCCGCGACGGCGACCCCATCCACGCCGTCATCCGAGCCACCGCCGTCAACAACGACGGGCGCGACAAGTCCGGCTTCACGGCGCCCAGCGTGCAGGGCCAGGCGACCGTCATCACGCAGGCGCTGCGCCGTTCGGGCGTGTCGGCGACGGACATCGGCTACGTGGAGGCGCACGGGACGGCGACCCCGCTGGGCGACCCCATCGAGGTCGCGGCGCTCCAGCGCGCCTACGGCCTGGGGCCCGAGCACCGGGGCACCATCCCGCTGGCGTCGCTCAAGACGAACGTGGGCCACCTGGACACGGTGGCGGGGCTCGCGGGGCTCATCAAGGTCGCGCTGTCGCTGCGCGAGGAGGAGATTCCCCCCAGCCTCCACTTCGAGTCTCCGAACCCGAGGATCGACTTCGACGCGGGACCGTTCTTCGTCAACACGCGCCTGCGGCCCTGGCCTCGGGGGATGGCGCCACGGCGCGCGGCGGTGAGCTCGTTTGGCGTGGGCGGAACGAATGCGCACGCCGTGCTGGAGGAGGCGCCCGTCGTCCGGAGCGGGCCCACGACGCGCTCGCACCAGCTGTTCGTGCTGTCGGCGCGTTCACCGGAGTCCCTGGAGGCAGGAGCGCTGGCGCTGGCGTCGCACGTGCTGGCGGACCGGTCTCCGGAGGCGCTGGAGGCCGCGTCGTTGAAGCTGGCGGATCAGGTCCTGTCCGCGCGTTCGCCGGAGGCCTTGGAGGCGGCGGCGAAGCAACTGGCGTTGCGCGTGTTGTCGGCGCGCTCTCCTGAGTCGCTGGAGGCGTTGTCGGCCCGGTTCTCCGTGGAGGTCGCTGGGGATGAAGGGGCGTTCGCTGACGCCGCGTACACGCAGGCAATGGGACGCCGGGCCTTCGAGTACCGGAGAGCCGTGGTCGCGCGGGATGCGGCGGACCTGGCGAAGCAGCTTCGCAAGACGGCCACGCCCACGCGCTTGAAGGACGTGGAGGGCGCGCGCCGCAAGCGGGTGGCGTTCGTCTTCTCCGGACAGGGCTCGCAGCAGGTGGGCATGGGCCGGGAGCTGGATGCATCCGTGCCCGCGTTCCGCGCGCAGGTGGATGCGTGCCTGGCGCTGCTGGATGCGCCGCTGCGTTCGCGGGTGGAAACGCTGCTGCGTCCGGGACCGGGCCAGGAAGCGGAGGCGTCCGCGATGCTCTCCGACACCCGGGTCGCACTGCCGGCCCTGTTCACGGTGCAGGTCGCGCTGGCTCGGCTGTGGCAGGCGTGGGGCATCGTTCCTCATGCCGTGCTGGGACATAGCTTCGGTGAGTACGCCGCAGCGTGTGTCGCGGGCGCGCTCTCGCTGCCGGATGCGCTGCGGCTGGCCGTGGTCCGAGGGGAGCTGATGCACCGGTTGCCACCGGGCGCGATGCTCGGCGTGGCACTGCCGGCGGCGGAGGTCCAGCCGCTGCTGTCCGGACGGTTGACGCTCGCGGCAATCAACGCGCCGGACCGGTGTGTGGTCTCCGGCCCCGTGGACGAGGTGGAGCGATTCCAGGCGGTGTTGCAGCAGCGCAAGGCGGGCGCGGTGCGCATGCCGTCGGGGCATGCCTTCCACTCGGCGGACGTGGAGCCGTTGATGGCGGAGCTGGCGCGCGCGGTGGGTGCGCTCCTGCGGAACGAGCCTTCCGTGCGGTACGTCTCCAGTCTCACGGGGGCGATATCGCGTCCGGGCGAGCTGTCCGCGCCGGAGTACTGGGCCACGCAGATGCGGCAGCCCGTGCGCTTCACCGACGCGGTGGGGACCCTGCTGGAGGAAGGGTGCAGCGTGCTGCTGGAGGTGGGGCCCGGCCAGGACCTCACCCCGCTGATCCGCGCATGCCTGGGCGAGGACCGGGAGCGCGTGAAGGCGCTCGCGTCGCTGCGCCGGGGTGGTGCGACGACGGAGCAGTCGGGGTTGCTCCAGTGCGTGGGCGAGCTGTGGGTGCAGGGGCTGGAGGTGGACTGGACCGCGTTCTACGCCCACGAGCAGCGCCGCCGCGTGCACCTGCCGACGTACAGGTTCCTGCGCAAGCGCTGCTGGGTGGCGCCTCGCGGCCAGGACGGTGCGGCCAGCGAGATGGGAGCCGCGGGACAGAACGTTGCGCCTGCGCCCATGGTGACCGTGTCCGCGCCTCGCATGGACCCGGCCAGCGACCTCCCTCAGGTCTCCGCTCCGGTCTTCCGTGATCACGCGACGGCAGGCCTGACCGACAAGCCCGCGATGGGCGCACCAGCGCAGGCACAGGTGACTTCCTTCACCGACACGCTCGCGTCGTCTCCGGCTTCGCGCGCTCGCATCGACATGCCAGGTCCGTCCTCTGCTGTGCCCACCAGCAAGAGCGCACCAGTGGCACCTCCGCCCGAGGAGCACCCTGCCCTCCCAGTTCCAGGAGGCCGTGAGGACGCGCCTCGCGGTGACGTGGAGGTCCGCATCGCCACGCTGTGGCGTCAGCGCCTGGGCATCGACTTCGTCGGACGCGACGACAACTTCCTGGAGCTGGGCGGCAACTCGCTGATGGCCGCACAGCTGCTCAATCAGCTCCGCGACACCTTCCACGTCCAGGTACCGCTGGCGGCCCTCTTCGAAGCACCCACCGTCGCGGGGCTCGCATCCCGCATCGAACCACTGCTCCAACAGGCCCCCGCCCGGGAGCCCACGCGCGAACTGCCGCTAGTGCCCCGTTCCCGGATGGAGCCACTGCCCCTGTCCTTCGTGCAGGAGCGCGTCTGGCGCCTGGAGCAGCACCTCCCCGGCCTGTCCGCGTACACGATTCCCTTCGTCCTGCGCCTGGAAGGCCCCGCCAACGCAGCCATCCTGGAGCGGGCCATCCAGGAGGTCGTCCAGCGCCACGAAGCCCTGCGCACCACCTACGACGCCGTGGATGGCCGACCCGTTCAGCGCTTCCATTCCCACGTGCGCATCCCGCTGCCCATCGTGCAGGTGGACGGCACGCCCGGAGAACGTGAGGAGGCCGCGCTCCGCATCGCCCGCGAGGACGCCGCGCGCCCCTTCGATCTGGAGCGAGGCCCCGTGCTGCGCACCACGCTCGTGCGCCTGCGCGCGGACCTGCACCTGCTGGTCTGCGCCATCCATCACATCGTCTGCGACACGCTCTCCACGTCCCTCTTCCTCCAGGAAGTGGGCCAGCTCTATGCCGCCTTCCTCCAGGGCCGGCCGTCCCCGCTGGCGCCCCTGCCCGTGCAGTACGCGGACTTCGGCGCGTGGCAGCGGCAGTCACTCGCGGAGGAGCGCTTCCCCGAACAGGAGCAGTGGTGGCGTCAGCGTCTGGCAGGCATGCCCAGGCAGCTCGGCATCCCCACGGACCGGCCCCGGCCCGCGAGCTGCCCGCTCACCTCCGAGCGCATGGTGCTGGACTTCCCGCCAGAGCTCGCCGAGGCGCTCGTCGCCTTCGGACGCAGCGAGGGCTTCACGTCGTACATGACGGTGCTCGCCGCCTGGAACGCGCTCCTGCACCGCTACACCGGGCAGGCGGACCTCATCGTCGGCACGCCCATCGGCAACCGCACGAGGCCGGAGCTGCTGCCGCTCATCGGCTACGTGGCGCACTCGGCCGCGTTCCGCACCCACGTGGGGGATGACCCGAGCTTCCGCGAGCTCCTGCACCGCGTGCGACGCGAGGTCACCGACGTGCAGTCGCGGCCGGACGTGCCCTTCGAGATGCTCGTCGAACAGCTCGTCCCCGGGCGCGACATCGGCCGGGAGCGCATGACGGACACGGTGTTCGTCTACCACTCCAATCTGGAGATGGGCGGCGACGCGCTGGCGGCCGTCGGGGCACGAGGCACCTTCATCGAAGTGCCGGGCACGCCCGTGCAGTGGGGCGCCACGCTGTCGGACCTGACGCTCATCCTCACCGAGGAACCCGGCCGCATTCACGGCGCGGTGGAGTACGCGACGGAGTTGTTCGACGCCTCCACCGCCCGGCGGATGCTGGAGCATCTCCAGGTGTTGCTCGGGGCGGCACTGGCCCGGCCCGAGGAGCCCCTCTCCCGCCTGCCGCTGGCCACCGACGCCGAACGCCGCGCATGGCCCGTTCCCCCGCCCGGCCTGCTCCACGGCGACTGCGTCTGGCTGCCGCAGCGCATGTTCGCGCAGCCGTGCGGGCAGGACGGGCGGACCCTGTCTATTATACACATCTGACGCTGCCGACGATCGCATA
>NZ_RAWQ01000196.1:0-20334 GCF_003668965.1 Corallococcus sp. AB030 | reverse complement strand
ACCCCACCGCCCGGGCGAGGTGAAGCCAGACACCCGCTGGCAGCCCCCACACCAGCCGTCCTTCGGAGACCGATTTCCCATCCGCTGAGGTTTCGTGATTCCCTGGATGAATGGAATTAGTCGGCTTAATACACGAATTCCAATTCATACAAAATTGCCACATTTTTCCAGCTAGACTTGACTCCAAGTGGGGGGTTGGCCGCATAACATCCCGCGTTCTTCCAGGAGTGCAGGGATGAAAAGCCATCGGGCAATACCAGTGCGTGGGTGGGTGGGGCTGGCCCTCGCGGTGATGTTGAGCGGTTGCGATTTTGGCGGAGGTCCGGACACACCCCCACCTCCGCTCACGGCCCCCGAAGCACCGAAGCAGGTGGTCGCGCAGGCGGGAGACGCGTCCGCGCTGGTGACGTGGACGGTGCCTCCCAGCGATGGCGGCAGCCCGCTGCTCTACTACGTGGTGCGCTGCGTCCCCGAGTGCGGCGGCGCGCTGGTGAAGGTGCCCGACACGCAGGCCACGGTGCTGGGGCTGAACAACGGCTTCACCTACGTCTTCAAGGTCGCCGCGGTGAACGCGATGGGCGAGGGCCAGGCCTCCGTGGAGACGGATCTGGTGACGCCCAAGGCGGGCATGAGCATCCCGAACCCCACGGTGCCGGGACAGCCGCGCTCGGTGGTGCCCACCGCGGGCAACGGCCAGGCGTACGTGAGCTGGCTCGCGCCCGCGAGCTACGGCGGCCGGCCGCTGTCGTACTTCAAGGTCATGGTGGAGCCGGGCGGCCGGGTGCAGCGAGTGGACGCGCCGTCGTCAGGCACGCTCATCGAGAACCTCGACAACGGAACGGCGTACACCTTCACCGTCTGCGCCGCCAACGAGATGGGGGAAGGCCCCTGCACGCGCCAGACGGCCCAGGTGACGCCGCGTCCGGGTGGCGCGCCCACCAACTGGGTGATGGGCTACTGGGTGGGCTACCAGCGCGACCTGTACCCGGTGGAGGCCGTGGACATGTCACTGCTCACGCACATCGTGGTGGGCCGCATCCGTCCGCGCATCGACGGCACGCTCTATACCGACTTCGACGTGGACCCCGTGCAGGGCCCGGCAATGGCACGAGCGCTGGCGGTGCGGGCACACGAGGCGGGCAAGAAGGCGCTGCTGATGCTGGGCGGCATGGGCGAGTACGACGGCTTCCGGGCCGCGACGGAGACGCTGGAGAAGCGCCGCAACTTCGTGCGCAACATCATCAACACCATGCACGAGCTGCAGTTCGACGGCGTGGACGTGGACTGGGAGCCCATCCTCCTGCCGCAGGACAGCGCGCCGCTACTGGCGCTGCTGGATGACCTGCGCGCCGCGGACGAGAACATCATCATCACGGTGCCGGTAGGCTGGGTGAACTCCAACTTCCCGCTGGGCAAGGTGGACGCGGAGTTCCACCGGCAGCTGGCCGCGCGCGTGGATCAGATGAACATCATGGCCTACAAGATGAGCGGCCACTGGGGACAGTGGGCGAGCTGGCACTCCAGCGCGCTCTTCGGTGAGAATCCCGGACACCCCAGCTCCGTCGCCAGCTCCGTGCAGGCGTTCCTGAACGCGGGCGTGCCTCCTCAGCGCATGGGCGTGGGCGTGGGCTTCTTCGGCACCTGCTGGAAGGGCATCACGGAGCCGGGCACCCCGCTGGACGGGCGCGACGACATCGCGGAGGAGCAGAGCGACAACGCGATGAGCTACGCCAACATCCAGGCGCACTACTACCAGCCGGAGGCGTACCGCTGGGACGACGCCGCCAAGGCGCCCTACCTCTCCTTCCCCACCGCATACGGCCCGCAGTCCTGCAACTACATCTCCTACGAAGACGTCGCGTCCGTGTCGGAGAAGGGCCGCTGGGCGCGGGAGAAGGGCCTGGGCGGCAGCATCATCTGGACCATCAACCAGGGTCACATGCCCAAGACCCTGGTGGGCGGCTCCAAGGATCCGCTGATGCAGGCCGTGCACACGGCCTTCCTCAAGCCCTAGACGTAGCGGGACTCGAAGAGCTGGCGCAGCGACGGTTCGGTGCGCAGCAGGTCCAGCGTGAGGGTGGCGTGGCCGGGCACGTAGCCATTGCCCACGAGCATGGTGACATCCTTGCCCACGCCCTCCGCGCCCAGGGCCGCCGTGGTGAAGCTGGTGGCCATGGAGAAGAAGATGACCGTGCCGCCGTCCTTCACGGACAGCAGTGACGCCATCTCCGTGTTGCCCACGCTGGCGCAGTTGACGACCAGGTCGCAGAGCTGACCGTTGGTCGCCTTCGACACGGCCTCCATCACGTCCACGCCCTGGGTGGCGTCCACCTTCATGGCCTCGTCGCACAGGCCAATGGCGGACAGCGCGTCCAGCGCCTTCTGGGAGATGTCCAGCGCCAGCAGCTTGCCGCGGCTCTCCAGGCTGCGGCGGGCCTGCGCCAGGCACAGCGCGCCGCTCTTGCCCGCGCCCAGCACCGCCACCGTCATGCCCGGGCGCACGTGGCGAGCCACCAGCGCGGGCGCGCCGCAGACATCCAGCGCCGCCAGCGACAGCGTGTCCGGCATGTCCGTGGGGAGCTTCGCGTAGATGCCGCTCGCGAAGAGCAGCGCATGGCCGCGGATGTCCACGCGGTCGATGTCCGCGTGCACCGCCTTCACCTCTTCGATGACGAGCGGCGTGAGCGTCAGGCTCACCAGCGTGGCGATGCGGTCGCCCGGCTTGAGCACGCCGTTGGCGGGGTGCTTCGCGCCCAGCTCCTTCACGCGGCCAATGAGCATGCCGCCCGAGCCGGTGACGGGGTTCTGCATCTTGCCGCGCTCGAGGACGATGTCCTGGATGCGGGAGGCGATGCGCGCGGGGTCGCCGCCCACGTCGTCCTTGATCTGCTTGAAGGACGCGGCGTCGATGTTGAGGCTCTCCACGTCGATGAGCAGCTCCGCCTCGCGGCACGGCAGCGAGGGGTCCAGCTTGCGAGCGCGCTGCGGCAGCACGCCCTTCTCCGCCACGACGCGCGACAGTCCGTAGGTATCCATGGCGTCCCCCTTATCAGTCCCGCGCCAGGAGCGGCACCAGCACCGACAGCGACCGCTCGAAGCGGTACGAAACGCCCGAGTGCCCGTCCTCGAACTCCTCGTGCGCCACGTCCACGCCGCCGGCCTTCAGGTCGTCCGCCACCATGCGCGTGCCCCAGCGCAGGTTGAACTCGTCGCGCGTGCCGGCGTCCAGGTAGACCGTCTTCAGCTTGCGGAAGGAGTCCATGAACTTGGGCACGAAGCGCACGGGGTCGTGCACGAGCCACCGGTTCCACACGTCCAGGCGCAGCTTCGCGTTGTGCTGCTCGAAGGGCAGCTCCAGGTTGAGCGGCTCGCCCTTCTTCGGCGAGTACGCCGCCGCCATGGCCAGGATGTTGATGACCGGGAAGTCGTCGCCGCGCACCTTGGTGGCGACAGCGCGCTGGCGCAGCTCCGTCACCCACGCCTCCACGCCGCCCGCCTTCATCAGGGACGTGGCGGCCTTGGGCAGGTCCGGCATGTACGAGTATTCGAAGTAGGAGTCCGGGGCGTGCGCGCCCACCAGGGAGAAGATCTCCGGGTGGTAGCGGCCCATCACCAGCGCGCCGTAGCCGCCGGAGCTGTGGCCCACCACCGCGCGGGACGCGGCCTTGGGCAGCGTGCGGAAGGTCTTGTCCACGAAGCCTACGATGTCCTTGACCAGGTAGTCGCGGTATCGGCCGATGGCGTCGCTGTTCACCCACTGGCTGCCGCCCAGCTTCGTCCACGCGTCCGGGAAGACGCCGATGACGGGCGGGATGGCGCCCTGTTCGATGAGCGCGTCCAGGCGGTCCGGAACGGTGGGCGAGAACCCGGACACGTTGGTCCACGAGCCGCCGCCGTTGCCGAAGGCGTGCAGGAAGTAGACGACCGCGTAGCGCTGCGTGCCCTCCGCGTAGCCCGGCGGCAGGTACACGGTGAGCCGGCGGCGGGCCGGATCTCCCAGCGGGTTGTTCTCCAGCGCGGGGGAATGCACTTCACGCGTCTCGAGCACGCCCTTCATCGGTGCCTCTCCTAATCGCGGTGCGCCGCGCGTTCTACGCGCTGGAGCCCGGGTGCTTGCCGAACAGCTTCATCACCTGTTGCAGGTCCGCCCACGCATTGCGCTTCTCCGCGCTGTTGCGCAGGAGGTACGCGGGGTGGAAGGTGGGCATGAGCTGGATGCCCTCATATTCGCGCCACTGCCCCCGCATGCGGGTGATGGGGGTGGTGTCCCTGAGCAGCGTCTGCGCCGCGAACTTGCCCAGCGCGACGATGACCTTGGGCTGGATGGCGAGCAACTGCGAGCGCAGGAAGGGCTCGCACGCGGCGATCTCATCCGGCTCCGGGTTGCGGTTGCCGGGCGGGCGGCACTTCACGACGTTGGCGATGTAGACGTCGTTGCGGGTGAAGCCCATGGCGCCAATCATCTTGGTGAGCAGGTCCCCGGCGGCGCCCACGAAGGGCACGCCCTGGAGGTCCTCGTTCTCACCGGGGCCCTCGCCCACGAACACCAGGTCCGCGCGAGGGTTGCCGGAGCCGAACACGATGTTCTTGCGGCCCGAGCACAGCTTGCAGCGGCGGCAGTCGCCCAGCTCGCGGCGGACCTGATCCAGCGTGGGGCGTTCGCCCTCCACGACGCCGGGCAGCGCGCCGTTGTAGCGGGGCGCGGACTTGGGCACGTCCAGGAGCATCGCCGGGGCCGGAGCGGGTGCGGCGGGAGGCGGCGTGGCGGCGGCCAGCGGACGGGGAGCGCCCAGGGGCTGCTTCATCGCGGCGTGCAGCGTGTCGCGCGACGGGGACTCCGCCGGGGGCCGGGGAGGCGTGGGTGCGGCGGCCGGCTCGGGGGCCTTGGTCCGGGCGATCATCGTGCGCACGGACGAGGCGGCGGCGCGCTGCTGCTGGAGCTCGGCGGCGACCTTCGCGTCGACGAGGATCGAGCGGCCCGCGGTCTCCTCCTGCCAGAGCAGGTGGCGGCGCACGTCCTGGAGCACGTCGGCCAGCTCCTGCATGGAATCAGGCGTGTCGTCGTTCACGGTGGTGGATCGGTATCGGAGGGACCGTCCCGGTGCAAGGAAGCAGCCGGGGAAGTTGCCTGTACGCTTAGCCCAGGGTTGGGGCTTGCGCCACCTTCCGGGCGGAGACCCGGGCTCTGGTCGAATCAGGACACACCCCCGGCGTAACGCCCTTGGCCACCGGGCGGACCTGGGGAAGATGGCGGGCGCTGGTTCCACGCCCTTTCCCAGGAGTTCCTCGCACATGATCAAGGTGGCCATCGTCGTCGGAAGCACGCGGCCCGGACGCAAGGCGGACAAGGTCGCGGCCTGGGTCCACGACATCTCGAAGAAGCGCAGCGACGCCACGTACGAGATCGTCGACATCCAGGACTTCAACCTGCCCCTGCTGGACGAGCCCACTCCGCCGTCCGCAGGCAAGTACACGCAAGCCCACACGCAGAAGTGGAGCGCGGCGGTGGAGGGCTACGACGCGTACGTGTTCGTCACGCCCGAGTACAACCACGGCACCTCCGGCGCGCTGAAGAACGCGCTCGATTACGTCTACAAGGAGTGGAACAACAAGGCCGCCGGCTTCGTGGGCTACGGCAGCGCGGGCGGCGTGCGCGCGGTGGAGCAACTGCGCCTGGTCGCCGCGGAGCTGCAGATGGCCACGGTGCGCGCGCAGGTGCAGCTGTTCCTCTCCACCGACTTCGAGCACTACACCGTCTTCAAGCCGGACCCGGCCAAGGAGAAGCAGGTGAACACGCTGCTGGATCAGGTCGTGTCCTGGGGCACGGCGCTGCGCACGGTGCGCGTGAAGCCGTAGCGGCTGCTCAGGTGTCCTGGCGGGCCCGCTCCGTGGCGGCCCGTCTCAGCGCCTCGGCCGTCTCCGGGTCCGCGGGGAAGAACGACTCGATGGCCAGCTCCGCGAGCGTGATGTCCACGGGCGTGCCGAACACGGTGATGGTGCCGAAGAAAGACAGCGTCCCCAGCGACGTGCGGATGCGCAGCGGCACCACCACGCCCGCGAAGTCGCGCGCCTTCGCGTCCGGGGTGGGCTCCGGCACCGGGTAGCCGCGCAGTTCCTCCAGCAGCGCCGCGAGCGTAGCGTCCGCGGAGACATCCACCTGTCGGGCCAGGCGGTGGAGGACGTGGTCGCGCCACTGGCGCAGGTTGTCGATGCGGGAGGCCAGCCCCTGGGGGTGCAGGCTCAGGCGCAGGACGTTGATGGGGGGCTCCAGGAGCTCCGGCGCCAGTCCCTCCATCAGGATGCCCACTGCGCGGTTCGCGGTGACGAGCGTCCAGTGCCGGTCCACCGCGAGCGCGGGGTAAGGCTCATGCCCCGCGAGCACCAGCTCCACGGCCTCGCGCGTGGCGCTGAGGGCGGGGTCGTCCAGGGGGCGTTCGGCGAAGACGGGCGCGAAGCCCGCGGCGACGAGCAGGCTGTTGCGGTCCCTCAGGGGCACGTCCAGTTCCTCCGCCAGGTGCAGCAGCATGTCGCGGCTGGGCTGGGAGCGGCCGGTCTCCAGGAAGCTCACGTGACGGGTGGAGACCTCCGCGCGCAACGCGAGGTCCATCTGGCTCAGCCCGCGCCGCTGTCGCCAGCCGCGAAGCAGCTCTCCCACGGGGCGGCTCTGCTGGAGGCTCGTCATGGAGGGGAAGATAGGGGGCGCACGTCATCGCTTCCATTCCCTCGGAGGTAATCGACGCCGCGCGCCCGGCCTCGCATCTTGTTCAGCAACGACGGACGGCCTTCCCAGAGGCCCGAGCCGTCGCGTTCATCCATTTCACTGAAGGGAACGTGTGCCATGAGCAAGACGAACGTGTCGGGAAGCCTGTTGCGCCGCGTGCTGCTGCTGGACGGAGTCGCCAGCGGGGCGACGGGACTGTTGGGGGCGCTGGCCGCGGATCCGCTCGGGGCGCTGACGGGCCTGGAGCCGGGCATCCTGCGCGCGGCGGGGATGGGGCTGGTCCCCTTCTCGCTGCTGCTGGTGTACCTGGCGTCGCGGGCCACCCTGCCCGCCTGGCCGGTGTGGTGCGTGGTCGCGATGAACGTGACGTGGGTGGTGGACAGCGTGCTGCTGCTGACGCACGGGCCGACGACGCCCACGGGACTGGGGGTGGCGTTCGTCATGGCGCAAGCGCTGGCAGTCGCGGTGTTCGCGGCGCTGGAGTACGCGGGCATGCGGCGCGGTGCGACGGTGGCCGTGGCATGAGTGTCCGGTCCGCGCGGCCCGGGATTCATGCCGTGCCGCGCGGATGAGCTGGCGTTGTTATCGTGGCGGGACATGGCTTCCTTCGCGCGCCCGTGGCTCCTCGTCGCAGTCCTGTCTTCCAGTGTCATGGGCTGCGCCACGATGGGCGGCGCGCAGGGGAAGGACCTGGTGACGCTGCGCTACGCATGGCCGGAGCAGTCCACCATCCGCGTGCATCACACGGTGGATGTGCGGACGGATTGGAGCGGCCGGCAGACGGCGCACCGCCGGTACACGATGCGGCTGGGGCCCGTGGATGAAGAGGGGCGTCGGCGGTTGGTGTTCCAGGACGTGGAGATCATCGAAGCCCCCTTCCCTGCCTTCGTGGAGCCGCTGGCCGCGTCCATCATCGACGCACAGGGAGACTTCCAGGGGATCGATCCTCTGGAGGACGGCCCTGGTCAGGACCTGCTGGATGCGCTGCCGGTGAGCCCCAAGAAGAAGGCCCAGATGGCGAAGGCCCTCAGCAATGGGCTGGAGCAGGAAGCCCGCAACCGGTGGAACGAGTGGGTCGGAATCTGGCACGGGTCGAGACTCAACCCAGGGAGGACGGAGGTCGTTCCGACGACGATGTCCGTGGGCACCGGCCGCAAGAAGACCGAGGAGGTTCCTGCTGAAGAACGCGTCCGGCTGGATGTTGGGGTGCCCTGCTCCGACGCCGTGCCGGAGCCCAAGTGCGTGAAGCTGAAGCTCGTGCGTGTACCTATCGGACAGACGGACGAGACAAAGGGAAGGTACGCGCACGTGGAGCTGGAGTTGGTGACGGATCCGGAGACGCTGCAGCCGTACTCGTCACGCGTCATCCGCATGGACCGCGTGGACTGGAATGGTGGAAAAGGTGAGCCTGACTTCCA
The DNA here is from genome assembly GCF_003668965.1 of Corallococcus sp. AB030. Taxonomy (NCBI): domain Bacteria; kingdom Pseudomonadati; phylum Myxococcota; class Myxococcia; order Myxococcales; family Myxococcaceae; genus Corallococcus; species Corallococcus sp. AB030. Next base: position 12,195 of record NZ_RAWQ01000196.1, on the reverse strand, counting down.
TGAGGCCGTGCACGTGGAGCAGCACACGTTCATTCATGGGGTGGAAGGGCCTCCGGGACAGGTGGCGGCAGCTCAATCCGTGCGCACATCACGGAAGTGATCGCACGGGCTTGGGCCGCCTATTTGGTGGACACGCGCAAGCCGGGCTATCACTGCTTGCCGTGACAGTCCTTTCAGCCATTCATCATGCCGCGATCGCAGCGTCTGCCCTTGCCCTTCTTGCGTGCGGTTCGGCCACCATCGGAACCACGGGCAAGCCCGCCATGGCGAAGTGGGTGGGGTCCGTCACCACGCCTGACGGCGGACAACTCCAGACGACCATCTACTACGGCCCCTGGCAGTGTAGCGCCGCCTTCCTCTCCCGCTGCGAGTCCAAGTGCGCGGCGCAGGGTCATGCGCTCATGGGCTGCATGTGGCTGGCCGACATCAAGGGCGACTGGAAGGGACGTTACCTGTTCATGCCCGCTGAGGCAGGTGGTCGTCTTGCCATCACCCACTGCTGCTGCGACTACCCGAAGGTCAGTGACGTACAACGCCTTCGTGACCAATGGTCCAACGCCAGGGACCGGTTCCGCGACCAATGGGCCTCCGAGTTCGGCGCATGGCCCACAACGAACACAGGTAAGAACTTCCCCGGGCACCACATCTTCGATTTGGGCCATGGCGGTCCTCCAGTGGCTCCGGGCAACGTCCTTCCCGTCCCGGCCGACATCCACCAGACATTCAACGACGAGTACCCCGCCTGCTACGCGCCTGGCGGAAAGTGGCTGACGCCTGGGCTCGAGCGTCCGTACGTGGACTGAGGATTCGCCCGTGCGCATGGACAACCTGCTGGCCGAGTTCTTCCGGCACCACTATCCGAATCCTCCTGCGAGCCCCCAGCAGATCGCCGCCTTCGAGGCACGCATGGGTTGGCAGCTGGATGCGGAGATGCGCGCCTTCTACCTGCACTCCAACGGCGGGGGGCTCTTCGCGCCGATGCCGAATCCGAAGTACGGCATCCTGCCACTGGATGAGATTCAGCGGGCTCGCGTCGCCATCCGGGGCCGAGAGCAGGAGAGCGCGGGTCCAGCCTCACACTTTACGCTGGTGGACATGCAGGACACCGACTTCGTCATCGTGGACGTGGCCAAGCGCGAGAACGACCGGTATCCGCTGCTTGACGCTTTCCATGAGACGTACCCGGACGAGACGCCACTCATCGCGTCGAGCTTCGGGGAGTTCCTCGATAAGGCCCTTCAGAGCCGGGGCCGAACCTTCTGGCTAGGGGGATGAGCTTCGGCGCGTGGCGCGCCTCCCCCTGGCATGCGATGTCAGCGCCGTGCGGCAGGTGGCGGACTCCAGCTCCTGCCCCTTTACGTGGATTGAGTGCCATCATGCCCATCAAGCGATTGCTGGCTGAAGTCTCCGCCAACCACTTTCCCAACCCACCGGCGACGCCCGCACAGATTTCCGCTTTCGAAGCACGCGTTGGATGGGTGCTGGATGAGCAACTTCGCGCCTTCTACCTCCACTGCAACGGGGCAGCGCTGTTCAAAGCTCCACCCGATATGAACTACCGCATCCTCCCGCTCGAACACATCGAACGAGCCAGTGTCGCCATCCGAGGCAGCCACAAGCACGTGGACGGCTCGCGCTGGCATTTCACATTGTTAGACATGCAGGACACCGACTTCGTCATCCTGGACGTGGCCTCAGCGGAGAACGGTTCCTACCCGCTGCTCGACGCCTTCCACGAGACGTATCCCGATGAGGCTCCGCAAATCGCGGCGTCGTTCGGGGAGTTCCTGAGGAAGGCTCTGCGCAGCGGCAACCGTTCGTTCTGGCTGAGCAGCGATCCGCTGGAGGAATAGGACTGCCCGGATCAGCCCATGCCCACTTCGGCGAAGTAGTCCAGGAACGCCCGGATGCGCGCCGGGAGATGCTTCGTAGGCTCCAGGAACACTGCGTGGAAGACGACGGCGTCGCCTGGGTTGCGCTCTTCCAGAACGGCACGGAGCCGTCCGGCCTTGATGTCCTCGCGCACCTGGAACGCCGCGATCCGTGCGAGTCCAGCCCCCGTGAGCGCCAGGTGCCGCAGGGCTTCGCCGTCGCTCGCGAACAACGTGCCGGAGACAGGCACGTTCACGGTGGCGCCGCGCTCCACGAGGGGCCACTGCTCCAACGTGGGCGTGTGACTGGCGCCCATGCGCGTATGCCGTTCCAGGTCCGCTGCGGACTTCGGAGTGCCCACGCGCTTCAGGTAGGCCGGTGAACCCACGATGACCTTGCGCGTCTCTCCGAGCCTGCGCGCGACCAGGTTGGACGACTTGAGCGGGCCCGCTCGGATGGCCACGTCCGCGCGGTCCTCCAGTAGGTCCACCACCTGATCCGTGAGACCGATGTCCAGGCGGATGCCCGGGTAGCGAGCCTGGAACGCGAGCACCTGGGGCAGGAGGAAGTGCGTGCCGTAAGGCACGTTGGTGTTCACGCGCACGCGACCCGACGGCGCGTCGTGGGACGTGACGCCGCGCTCGGCCGCCTCCAGCTCCGCGAGCACCTGCACGCTGCGTTCGTAGAAGACGCAGCCTTCGGAGGTGAGCTGGAGACCCCGGGTGCTGCGGTGCACGAGCCGTGCGCCCAGGCGGGCCTCCAACCGCGCGACGAGCTTGCTGACCGCCGATGGCGTCATCCGCAGCGTGCGCGCAGCCGCGGAGAATCCCTCCTGTTCGACGACCCGGACGAAGACCTCCATCTCCCCGGAGCGATTGATTTCCAGACGGGCCATTGAATTGAACTCACAAGTCCTGTGCCTGGAGCGGCTCTACCTCGTGACACGGCACGCGAATACTAAACCCGTGCGGCCCCGGAACGGATCCACGTGGGGCCGCATGGAGAACACCATGTCTGCTCCCAAGAATGTGGCCCTGGTCGTCGGAGCCAACGGAATCGCGGGACTCAACCTCATCGAACACCTGGAAGCGCTCGGCGACTGGGAGGTCATCGGCCTGTCCCGGCGCGGAGGCGAAAGCCGCCAGGGTGTGCGCTTCATCTCCGTGGACCTGCTCGACGCGGCGGACAGCCGCGAGAAGCTGAGCGGCCTGACGCAGGTGACCCACATCTTCTACGCCGCCTACCAGGACCGCCCGACGCTCGCGGAGCTGGTGGCGCCCAACGTCGCCATGCTCGTCCACGTGGTTGACGCGGTGGAGCCTGTCGCCAGGAACCTCCAGCACATCAACCTGATGCAGGGCTACAAGGTCTACGGCGCGCAATTGGGCCCCTTCAAGACGCCCGCTCGCGAGACGGACGCGCCGCACATGCCGCCCTCGTTCAATGTGGATCAGCAGGCCTTCCTGGAGCAGCGACAGCAGGGCCAGGCGTGGACGTGGTCCGCGCTCCGCCCGTCCGTCGTGGTGGGTTACGCGATGGGCACTCCGATGAACGCGGCGCTGGCCATTGCCGTGTACGCGTCCATGTCGAAGGAGCTGGGCATCCCGTTGCGCTTCCCCGGGCCGCCATCCGCGTACGACATCCTCATGGACATCACGGACGCGCGGCTCCTGGCGCAGGCCATGCTCTGGGCGGCGACGAGCCCGAAGGCCGCGAACAACGCCTTCAACATCAACAACGGCGACCAGTTCCGCTGGAGCGATCTGTGGCCGAAGATCGCGCGCATGTTCGACCTGGAGGTGGCCCCTCCCCTGCCCATCTCCCTGGTCGAAACGATGGCGGACAAGGCACCGCTCTGGGACTCGATGGTCTCGAAGCACGGGCTTGCTCCCATTCCATACACGGACATCAACCCCTGGCGGCATGCCCAGGGGGTGTTCTCGACGAACTTCGACTTCCTCGCGGACCCGTCCAAAGCGCGCCGCCACGGGTTCCCGGAGCACATCGAAACGGAAGTGATGTTCCGAAAGGTCTTCGCGGACTACCGCCGCCGCAAGGTCATCCCCTGAACGCTTCACGGCCAGCGCCCCTTCCGCACGCACCGAACGCCTCACCCTCAACCCGGAGTGAGAGTCGACATCTCCAGTAATATCTTCACGATCCAAACGGAAAATTACACGGCAATTGGACCCAGGGCGTACCCGCGATGGGTCGCCGCATCCAACGTGTCGAGGACCTTCGTGAAGACTTCGGTGTGGCAAGGGCTGGCATGGGCCTGTTTCCTGGGGATGACAGCGGGCTGTGGGGGCGTGGATGGATCCGCTCCCGTAACGGAGGAGGCGCACGTCGCTGCGCGGGCGCGGGCGCTGGAGGACGGCCCCATGACGCCCGCGGCGCCGGTGAAGCCGGGCAGCCGGGGGAAGGAGTTCTGGCTGGCGGTTCCCACGGGCGCCGGGGGCTCGGCGGAGGTGACGCTGAGCATCAGCGGTGAGGCGGTAGCCTCGGGCACGGTGCGCGTGCCGGGCTTGGTGCACGCGCAGTCCTTCTCCGTGACGCCCGGCCAAGTGACCCAGGTGACGGTGCCCGCGAACACGTCGGTGGCCACGGCCTACGGCGTGGAGAACAAGGGCGTGCAGATCGTCGCGGACCAGGAGGTGACGGTCCACGTGCGGCGCCGTGACAGCCGCTCCTCGGAGTCCTACCTAGCCCTGCCGGTGACGGCGCTGGGCACGGAGTACGCGCTGGTGTCCGGCGGCGCGTCCTCCGCGTCGTACGGCACGCAGTTCGCCGTGGTGGGCACGGAGGCGGGCACGCGCGTCACCTTCACGCGCCAGGGCACCACCTCCAGCGTCACGCTGGGGGCGGGCCAGGCGTTCCAGTTCGCGGGTGCGTCCTCGGGCGGCGCGGACCTGACGGGCGCGTTCATCACGTCGGACAAGCCGGTGGCGGTGTTCAGCGGCAGCCGGTGCACCAACGCCGCGGGCATGGCGCCGGGGACGTGCGGACTCCAGGTGGAGCAACTGACGCCCACGCGCGCGTGGGGCCGCTACTTCCTGACGCTGCCGCTGGCCGGCTCGCGCGGCTCGGACACCTTCCGCGTCGTCGCCTCCCAGAATGGCACCCGCATCCGGGTGAACGCGAAGGAGGTCGTCCTCCAGCGCGGGCAGACGTACCAGACCAGCCTCCAGTCCGCGGCCGTCATCCACGCGTCCGCGCCCGTGCAGGTGGCGCAGTTCGCGTACGCGAGCCCCGCGATGACACTGGTCACGCCCGTGGCCCAGTTCCTCAATGAGTACACGGTGACGGCGCCCACGTCGTCGTCCGGCAAGAGCTACATCAACGTCATCGTGCGTGGGAACATGTGGCACCAGGTGATGGTGGACGGGAAGATGATCCCCCTGCTGCGCCTGCGCTACCTCACCTGGAACTACTACGGCGCGCAGTTGGAGGTGACGACGGGCACGCACCGGCTGACGTCGCCGCTGCCCTTCGGTGTCGTCGGCTACGGCGCGGGCGCGGGCGCGGCTCCGGGAGGCATGTCGCTGGTGCCGGTGGCGGCGGTGGAGTCAATGAAGCTGACGCCGCGCTACAGCATCGGCAACGCGGGGCAGGAGGTGTGCGTGACGGCCAAGGTGGCGAGCGCGAACGGCGACGGCGTGCCGGACATCGCCGTGGGCTTCACCGCGCTGCGCTGGCCGGTGCGCGCGCGGACGGTGTTCACGGACGCGCAGGGCCAGGCCGCGTGGTGCGAGCAGCGCACGCAGCAGTCGTTGGAGCTGCTCAAGGCCACCGTGAACGACGATATGGAGTACGGCTTCGTGGCGTGGCGCATGAGCCAGTCTCCGCCGGTGGTGAACGCCGGCCTGGACGCGAACGGCTGGGTGAACAGCGAGCTGACGCTGTCTGGCTCCGCGTCGGACCCGGACGGCACCCCGCTCACCTATCAATGGACCTACACCCCGGGAGAGGACGTGCCGGCGGGCGCCATCTGCGTCTTCGGCTCACCGGATCAACTCACCACGTCCTTCCAGTGCGACACGGCGGGCAGCTTCACGGTGACGCTGACGGCCAACGACGGCACCTCGTCCGTGTCCTCCAGCGCCACGGTGACACAGGCCTACGCGTCCGACGTGACGCTGTGCAACCTGCCGCGCTACACGCGCGACACCGAGCGCGAGCTGTGCGGCTTCACCACCTACTTCGGGGATGACAGCGCCATCGAGGAGGCGTGGTTCACGGTGGACGGGAGCGCGCCCATCCACGTGACGCCGGACTGGAACGGGGGCTTCGTGCGCCTGCCCTACACGTTCGTGGAAGGCGACCACGTCATCACGCTGTCCGCGCGCAACGCCAACGGCCGCGTCACCACGAAGGAGGGGCAGATGCGCGTGGACCTCACGCCCCCCGTCGTCACGGTGGTGTCGCCGGAGGACCAGGGCTCCGTGCGGAGCCCCATCGTGGACGTCGTCACCGACGTGGCGGATGACAGCCCGGTGACGGGGACCACGCAGTTCGTGCACTCCACCACGGTGGAGAGCGGCCAGGGCCGGGTCACCCACACGGTGGACCTGGTGAATCGGGACTGGGTGGTGGTGCTGGTGCAGGCGCGGGACGCCGCTGGCAACTTCACGGAAGTCCTCGTGCCTGTGTACGTCCAGCCGGAGGATTAAAGGCCGCCGGACAGGGGCACGGGGGCGCATGAGACAACGCATGTCTCATGCGCTCCCACCCGCGAGCAGAAGTAACGCGCATCCGTCCGGGCGTGCCAGATGAAGGGCTTGAGCCACCGGGCCGTGGACGACACGCGGCCCGCCCTCTACCGGCCGCGCCCTTGACGGGTGATCAGTAGCCAGCCTCCTCCGAGCGGCCACGCCTCATGCATCACATTGAGCAGAAATTGTTCTGCTCGCATTCATAATGGAGGGGTGAAGATTACCCATGCCTCACGGCCACTGACGCTCCTTTAGCCTTGCCACGCCGGCACAGCAACCCTCTCTCCCACTTGGTCTAGCCAAGTCTCTGTCAACGGGTAAACTCACCTCATGAGCACTGCCAAACAGCAAGCAAAGGTATCAGCAGCAGAAGAAGAGATTACCCTGAACGAAGCCAAGAGGAGATTTCGAGAATTTATTGAATCCTACTCTCTTCTTCGACCACTGCGAATCAGCCTAGATCGCGAATCAACAAGTGCCGACTTCACCTCCAGCCTACTCTGGCCAGACGCAATTCATCTCCAATGCAAGAGCGAGGAATGCAAGCACTTAGAATCCACAACATGGAGGCCCGAACACAGCCGTATAGAGCGCCTTCAATTCAAATGCAGCAACTGCGACACCGCCAAAGTCGAGCACTGGTATAAACCAATAACAACCAAAACCACTGAATCCCAAACAGCAAAAGGAAGCGTCACGCTAGTCAAGGATTTTGAATGCATAAAAGTCGGCCAATGGCCTGTCTGGGCCCCCAAAATCCCAAACAGGCTACTCAAGAATCTTGGACCAAGCGCCCCACTCTTTCGTCGCGGATTAGCATGTCTCCAAGAAGGCCTAGGCATTGGCGCATCCGCATATTTTCGTCGAGTAATTGAAGAGGAGGTCAAAACCCTCCTCGATCTCGTCGAGCGCGCAGCAAGGCTGGATGACGACAAGGGGGCGTTAGAAAATATCAATCTGGCCCGACAGAGCCAAGTAGCATCCGAGCGACTAAAAATTGCCATAGAAAAAGTGCCGCCTTCCTTACGACCAGGCAATGCCAACCCTCTCGCAATCCTCTACGGCGCCCTGAGCGGAGCTGTCCACCAGGAACCAGAGGACGTGGCTCTTGCCACAGCAACTCGACTGCTCAAAACATTCATTTTCCTCTTTGAAGAACTCAAGGAACGAATGGATGCAGCAGAGGCATATTCATCCGAGTTGAACCAGCTCAAAAACGGTTCGCTCACGACAAAGCAGTAAAGACATCGCCTCAGCGCATCCCACTCCTGCAATGTCCGCGAGCGAACCACCGTAGCGGGCTTCGAAAGCACCGGCATCAGCACGGGAAGCTTTGCGATTACTGGTCAATGCGCTCGCCCTTCGGGGCGGAGGCGTGGGCAGCAAGGTACCTGCCCAGCTAGGGCTGAGCCATCTCCTCATTTGAAGATTCCCCTCGGGAAGCGCATGAGCAGCCGAGCAAGCAATCTCCGCGGGAAATCGACAATGAGGGGATGCTTCAGGCCACACACCGCACAGGCCTTGTTGAAGGACAGCGACCCCTTCACCAAGCACAAGAGGTCCCTGTGTGGCCCGCGCTTCGCCCGGGCGCCATTGACCAGCTTGCTACCTATATCGCTGCCACCGTCCGGCATAGGGGACGACAAGCCGGTCTCAAAGACTGTCCTTAGGGCCCACTCAGAAATTACTTGGCCAGAAATTACTTGGCCGATTTCCGCGCCCGGAGGCCGATTTTCCGGGGGTGGGAACGCCTCTCATGGCCATGTAAATTGCGAGCGGGCCCTTACAGCCGCCAATTCGGCGATAGCCGCACGGCGCACGAGCCTCCACCAAGCCAAGCCATGCCAGTTGCACCACCGCCGTCCAAAAAACCACCGAAGCCGTCGTCACACAGGAGCACACGCGGTGACTCTACGAATGATGGGCCCAGGGAGGCGTCCAGAATAGTTGCCCCATAAAAAGGACAAAACTTACTTGGATCGCCTTGAGCGAAGCGAAACATACACGCGCTCAAAAACATCAAGTCGATCGCAAAGCTGCTTGTCAACCCAATCATCACGCCCCTCCTTGCCACTGCGCATCTTGCTGATCGCTCGCGCAAGCAGAAACGCCGGCATGACGAAAATCATCTTAGAGGGGTTATCCTGATATCCCTCCATAACCAACCCACGCTCGCTTTCGCTGAGCGCCTCCCCGTTCGATCGCGTAACCATCATCAACAGTCGCCCGTAAGGCCCCTTCAAATAGCCCCACGCCTGCCTAAACTCATCCTGTGACACAGGATCGTAGTTCTTGCATTCTATAATGAACTGACTAACTCCATACGTTCGTTCCAACCTCTTCCAAAAACCAAACTCACCCCGATTCGTCCCCACAATATCTCGACGCTGCAGAGCATCAGAGTTTGGGTTCCGCTGAACATTATCAAGTCCCTTCGAGAATAGGTATCGAGCCGTCGTCAGCACCCACTCTTCAAAAGCATGTGCGCCTGCGTGCCCTTCAGGTATCTTCTGGAGGTCTTCTACAACCCGCCCCAGCTTGCGAAGCCGAAGCTCTTGCATGTCATCTTTGGCAGTCTTAGTTATTGCAACATCATCCTCATCATCGACGCGAACCAACACCTCTGCCCCCACATCCTTCAAATCAAGGGCACGCCAGTAGCAAGGATGAACAACGACAACGGCATCTGGCGACAACTCTTGAACGTTCACATTGGAACCATCATGGCAGAATCGCACGCTAACTCCGTCCGGTTCCTGCACACCAACGAAGCCAACACTGTACAGCGCATTAAACGCCTCGGCGCCAGTACTCAGAAGGGCAAAGTCGCGCGCCTCTGGGCCTGAGTGTGTCGCCGCAGCGACTTCATCTAGCCGAGCCTTAATTGTCGAATAGGAAGACCGGCCGGGAGCACCCTTAAAAGCGTCACCAAACAAGGTCAATCCAGGCAACACTCTCTCGTACTCTTTGTACAAATCATTCAGACGCGCCCGAGAAATCCTCGTCGCGGCAGCCTCAATGTCTTCCTCTATGATTCTTTTTCTTTCCGCCCGATCAGCATCCTGATACGCATGATTCAATAGCGCAATAACATCACGAGGCCTATAAAGCGTGAGCTGCAGGCAGCGCCTAAAACCCGGCTTACCCTCAAGCCCTCGCTCGGCAAATCTATTCCATATGCGAATATTTTGCTCGCCCCCAAGTTTGAGCACCGCCCTCAACCGGAGAGCCACCATGTCAAGCAGCATCTCCTCGTTCCACTGAAGACGCAGAATGCTGTTTTCGATATTGCGAGTATAATCGCCATCAAACTCAGCCAGCGCTCGCAGCATGTTGTCGCGAATAAACAAGATACAGCGAATATTTTGAGACTTCTCCCTGAACTCCCCGGTGACCTTTGCCAATCCTCCCAAGATGCCAGTCGCAACCTGCGACGGAACCCACCCCTCATCCAGGCCATCATAAAAAAAACACTATCTTCTTCTTAATGACTTGCAGGGCAGCTGAAACCTCATTCTGAAGCCTACCCAGTTCGAAGTGCTCAGCAATCCTCTCGGGGAACTCAATTGCCGAGATCCCGGGATTCGCAGCCACCACCAAACGTAACGCAGCAAGACTGCGCGCCATGCCAGTATGAACAAACAGCGCCCTGTGCTTTTCGCGAAACTCCCGAAGGAAGCTCAGGTCCTCAATGCGATCTGCCTTGTAACTCTCTAGGATTACTTCAAGGCCGCTTGTGAGAATTTGGGTTCTCCACGTCAGCCGAGTTATATGCCTCACGTCGGTATATGTTTTTGCAATCTTCTCAACTTCATGCTGAAATGCGAGCGCCTTTTCCTCAGTGGGATGCTCTCCAAGAACAACAGCCCCAGGTTGCTTTCCTACAGCTGCTGCAACCTTCTGGAACAAGGCACTCTTTCCTGAACCACGCCTCCCCACCACAAACCGATAATCTGACCCAAGAACGAGCTCGTGATAACTGCGGGACTCATAAAATGCATCCTTGAGCATTTGCTCGTCACTCTCAGCGGTGGCTTCTCCGAGCAGATTTCCAAGTGGCAGAGTGGTCATAGCTAGCGCTGTCTACTAACCAAGTGGGTTGGCCGTCCTCAACTGACTACGTGCGTCCAAATCCAATTCTTTGACCGTAGCAAAAGGCAGGGGGCAATCGCCATCGTAGCCGGGATTTCATTGCATTACGAGCAGCAGCGACAGGATCTCCCCCGCCACCGCGCGCTTGCTTCCCTCCAACACCCGGTCCGGGCCACCGCGCGAAATCACCGTCACCCGGTTCGTCTCCGTCCCGAACCCCGCGCCCTCCGCGGTGACGTCGTTGGCGACGATGGCGTCCAGGCCCTTGCGCTCCAGCTTCTCGCGCGCGTGCTCCACCACCCGCTCCGTCTCCGCCGCGAAGCCCACCAGCACCGGCCGCTTCGCCTTCCCCGCCACCTTCCGAGACGCCTCCAGCAGCACATCCGGCGTGCGCACCAGCTTCAGGTTCTCCGGGCCCTCGCCCTTCTTCACCTTCTGCGGCGCGCGCGTCTCCGGCCTCCAGTCGCTCACCGCCGCCGTGGCGATGAACGCGTCCGCGGACTCCACTCGCGACAGCACTTCGCGCGCCATGTCCTCCGCGCTCACCACGTCCACCACCTCCAGGCCCGTGCGGTCCACCGCGCCCACCGGGCCCAGCACCACCGTCACCTTCGCGCCCAACGCCCGTGCCTCGTGCGCCAGCGCCAGGCCCATCTTCCCCGTGGACGGATTGGAGATGAACCGCACCGGATCCAGGTACTCGCGCGTGGGGCCCGCCGTCACCAGCACCGTCTTGCCCGTGAGTGGACCGCCTCCCAGCCGCGCCGCCACCGCGGACACGATGGCGCCCACGTCCGCCAACCGCCCCGCGCCCACGTCTCCACACGCCAGCATCCCCGCGCCCGGCCCCACCGTGCTGAAGCGCGCTTCCTTCAGCAGCGACTCCACGTTCTCCTGCGTCCGGGTGTTCTCCCACATGGCCACGTTCATCGCGGGCGCCAGCACCACCGGCCCCTTGAACGCCAGCAGCGACGTCGTCACCGCGTCCCCGCCGAAGCCCGCGCGAATCTTTGCAATCAAGTCCGCCGTCGCGGGCGCCACCACGTAGAGCTCGCCCCAGCGGGCCAGGTCCAGGTGGCCGAAGTTCCCCTCCTGCGCCGGGTCGAAGTAGTCCGTGAGCGGCGGATGCCCCACGAGCGCCTGGAAGGTCAGCGGGGTGACGAACTGGCGTGCGGCCTCTGTCATGGCCACCCGCACGTCCGCTCCCGCGCGGCCCAATTCACGCACCAGCTCGCAGGCCTTGTACGCCGCGATACCGCCACCCACGCCGACGATGATCCGGCGACCCTTCAATGCGGATGCGTCCATGCGGCTTCATTACGCGCCAGCCAGCCCGGTCGCAACACGACTACCGCAGGGACACCTCGCCCTGGGTGGGAACGTCCACCGAGCGCACCACCGGGCCCGACCCGGGCATCTCCGCGTGGAAGTAGCCCCACACCAGCGTGTACCTGCCCGGCCGCAGCCCCTGCACCACCACCTGTCTCTTATACACATCTCCGAGCCCACGAGACGCTCA
>NZ_RAWQ01000195.1:0-20676 GCF_003668965.1 Corallococcus sp. AB030 | reverse complement strand
GGCTGTGCCTGGTCGCGGTGGGGCTGGTCCTGCTGTACCGCCACGCGGTGCCCCACCGTTGGAAGCGGCAGTGCATCTACACGCCCACGTGCTCGATGTACGGGCTCCAGTCCCTGAAGAAGTACGGCCTCTGGCGTGGAGGCCTCCGCACCCGGGCGCGCATCCGGCGCTGCAACGACGTGCTGTTCCTCGGGGGAACCGACCTGCCCTGAGGCGCCCTACTCCAGCGCCGGAACGGTCAGCTCCTTCGGCGGAACCCGCGGCAGGCGAACGGTGAACACCGTGCCCTCCGCCGCGGACGAACGCGCGTCCACCGTCCCGCCGTGCGCCAGCACCAGCTGCCGGACGATGTAGAGCCCCAGCCCGATGCTGCGCTCGGAGCGCCCCGCCGTCGTGCCGCGCTGGAGCGGCTCGAAGATGCGCGGGAGCATCTCCGGGGGAATGGGGTCCCCCCCGTTGCGCACGTTCACCACGACAGCGTCCTGCTCGCCCCGGCTCTCCACGCGCACCGGCGTGTCCTCCGGGCTGTACTTCAGCGCGTTGCCCAGGATGTTGGACAGCACCTGCGCCATCCGGTCGGAGTCCCACGCCCCCTGCCCGTCCCCCACCTGCTCCATCTGGAGGATGCGCTCCGGATGCGCCGTGCGCGCCTCCTCCACCACCTGCAGCGTGAGCGCATGGAAGTCGCACGGCGCCGCGTGCACCGGGATGCCGCCACCCATGCGCGCCTGCGTGAAGTCCAACAGGTCGCGAATCATCCGCGTGGCCCGCTCCGCCGCGGACAGGACGCGCGCCGCCGCCTTCGCGTGCCACGGCTGGATGTCGTCGCGCCGGAGCATCAGCGATGCGCCCGTGAGGATGGCGCCCAGTGGGTTGCGCAGGTCGTGGCTCACGATGCCAATCAGCTGCTGCTCGAACTCCACCCGCGCCTGCGCCTCGTGCACCAGCTTCTGCCGCTCCTCCTCCGCCCGCCGCCGCTCCGTGATGTCGCGCATGGCGCCCACGATGCGCCGCGCCTTCCCGCTCGCTCCGCGCAGGATGGAGCCCTGCGCCGCCACGTACGCGTACTCGCCGTCCTTGCGCAGCACGCGGTACTCGTCCTGCCACCGGTCTTCGTCCGAATCGAACGCCCGCTGCAGCCCTGACAGCACCCGCTCGCGGTCCTCGCCGTGGATATGCCGGCGCCACCACGCCGCGTCCGCGTCCACCTCTTCCAGGGGGAAGCCGAAGACCTCCTCCGTCGCGTCGCCAATCCAGTGCATCGTGTCCGTCTGGAGATCCAGGTCCCAGATGGCGTCGAAGCTCGCGTGCGCCACCAGCTGGTAGCGCTCCTCGGAGCGGCGCAGCGCCTCCTCCGTGCGCTTGCGCAGCCGCACCCCTTCCGCCTCGCGCAGCGCCCGCCGCACGCTGGGGCCCAGCCGCTCCAGCCGGTCCTTCAGCACGTAGTCCGTGGCGCCGCGCTTGAGCAGCTCGATGGCGCGGTCCTCGCCCAGCGCACCGGACACGAAGAGGAACGGCGTGTCCGGACACACGGCCTTCGCCGCCTCCAGCGCGCTCATCCCGTCGAAGCCCGGCACGTTGTAGTCCGACAGGATGAGGTCGAACTTCCCCTTCTCCAGCGCCGCGACGAAGGCCGCCCGCGCCTGCACGCACTCCAGCGTTGAAGGCAGCCCGCCCTCCTCCAGCTGCGCGGCCACCAGCTGCGCGTCCAGCGGGCTGTCCTCCAGCAAGAGGATGGACAGGGGCCGTTCCATCGAAGGCAGAGTCGTCAGGTCCCGCGCGGCACCGCCGCGTGCGTTCACTTGGGGGCTCCAGTCGTGCCGGGAGAGCCCGGAGGCGGCTGGTTCACCACCGCCCAGAACAGCCCCAGCTCGCGCAGCGCGGACACGAAGTCCGGGAAGGCCACGGGCTTCACCACGTAGGCGTTCACGCCCAGGCCGTAGCTGCGCGCCAGGTCCCGCTCCTCGCGCGACGAGGTGAGCATCACCACCGGCACCGCCTTCAGCTCCGGGGCGCCCTTCACCTTCTCCAGCACCTCCAGCCCGTCCACCTTCGGCAGCTTCAAATCCAACAGCACCACCGCCGGGTGGCCGTCCTGCCGGTTCGCGTACTCGCCCTTGCGGAAGAGGTAGTCCAGCGCTTGCTGTCCGTCGCGCACCACCACCACCTCGTTGGCCAGGTGCACCTCTTCCAGCGCCGCCAGGGTGAGCGCCACGTCGTTGGCGCTGTCTTCCACCAGGAGGATCCGCTTGAGGTCAATCACGCGTGCGTCTCGACTTTCTTCTCCACGGGAGAAGCGCGGGGCAGGGTGAAGGTGAAGGACGCGCCCTGCCCCACGGCGCCCTCCGCCCAGGTCCGTCCTCCATGGCGAGACACGATGCGCCGCACGTTCGCGAGCCCGATACCGGTGCCCTCGAACTCCTCGGCCGTGTGCAGGCGCTGGAAGACGCCGAACAACTTATCCACGTACTGCATCTCGAAGCCCACGCCGTTGTCGCGCACCCACACCGCGACCTCGCCTTCCGTCTCGCGTGCCCCCACCTCGATGAGGGCCTCCGGCTTGGGACGGGTATACTTCAGCGCGTTCGCCAACAGGTTGTGGATGACCTGCCGCAGGAGCGACGGGTCGCCTTCTACCGTGGGCAGGCTTCCCACCCGCCACTCCACCTGCCGCCCGGTGGCCTCCGGCATCAGGTCGCGCCGGGCCTCCTCCACCAGCTGGCCCAGGTCCACCCGCGACTGGCGCAGCTCCGCCCGGCCCATGCGGCTGAACGCGAGCAGGTCATCCACCAGCGTGCCGCCCTGCTTCGCCGCGCCCGCGATGGTGGAGAGGTAGCCCTTCGCCACGTCGTCCAGCTTCGCGCCCGCCCGCCGCTCCAGCAACTGCGCGAAGCCGGTGATGTGCCGAAGCGGCGCGCGCAGGTCGTGCGACACGGAGTAGCTGAAGGACTCCAGCTCCTTGTTCGCCTCCTGCAGCTGGGCGGTGCGCTCGCGCACGCGCTTCTCCAGGCCCGTGTTCAGGTGGCGGATCTCCTCCTCCGCCTGCTTGAGGCTCTCCAGCGTGCGGCGCTCGTCGTCGATGTCCGTGTTGGTGCCGAACCAGCGGACGATGCGCCCCTCGCCGTCCCGCACGGGCCTGGCGCGCGACAGGAACCAGCGGTAGCTGCCGTCCGCGCGGCGCAGGCGGAACTGGTCCTCCCACAGCGTCCCCTCGCGCAGGGCCGCGTTGAAGTGCTCCAGCACGCGCGCGGCGTCCTCCGGGTCGATCAGCTCGCTCCAGTCCTTCTCCCCCACCTGCGAGGGCGACGTCCCGGTGTAGTCGTACCAGCGCTGGTTGAACCAGAAGAGGCGCCCCTCCGGCTCCGCCATCCACGACAGCTGCGGGATGGAGTCCGCCAGCGTGCGGAACTGCTGCTCGCGCTCCTTCAGCTCCGCGGCCAGCGCCTCGATGCGACGGCGCGCCAGCACCTGCTCCGTCACCTCCCAGGACACGGACACGATGCCGTCCACCTTGCCCTCCGCGTTGCGCAGCGGCTGGAAGGTGAGGTTGAAGTAGCCCTCGGGCGCGTCCTGCCCCACGTCACGGCCCAGGCGCATGGGCACCTCGTGGCCGCGGTAGGTCTCGCCGGTGCG
Source organism: Corallococcus sp. AB030 (assembly GCF_003668965.1). Classification (NCBI taxonomy): domain Bacteria; kingdom Pseudomonadati; phylum Myxococcota; class Myxococcia; order Myxococcales; family Myxococcaceae; genus Corallococcus; species Corallococcus sp. AB030. Next base: position 17,043 of record NZ_RAWQ01000195.1, on the reverse strand, counting down.
GTAGACCGCCTCCAACTGGGCGACCTGCCCCTGCTCGTTCAGCTCCGGCAGCGCCTGGCGCACGGTCAGCCCCAGCAGCGGCCGGGAGCCGGTGAGCTTCAGGCGCAGGTCGTTGGCCATCTCGAAGACGAGCTCCGGCCCGCGCAGCACGGTGATGGCGGCGGGCAGCTGCTTGAGCACCGCGAACAGGTTGCGCCGCTCCGCCTGCGCCGTCTCGTACAGGCGCGCGTTCTCCAGCGCCACGCTGGCCATCTGCGCCAGCTGCACGGCGATGGTCTCGTCCTCCGCGTCGAAGTCGCCCTCCAGCTTGTCGGACACCTGCATCAGGCCCAGGTTGCGGCCGTCATGCCCCACCAGCGGCACCGCCAGGAAGCCCTTCAGGGGCAGCGCGGGCTGCGGCGCGGCGGGCGCTTCCGAGTAGGCCGCGTGCTGACGCAGCTCCGCGCGCGTCAGGCGCAGCGGCCGGTTCTCCTGGCACACCCGGGCGAAGAGTCCGCGCTCGTCCACGCCCACCTGGGCGGCGCCGGGCGCCTGCGGATCATGCTCCACCGCGGACAGCGCGCCGAGCGTCGGCGCGTCCCGTCCATCCGCCACCCGCACGAAGGACTGGTTCGCGCCAATTAGCTTGCGCGCCTTGAGCGTCACGAGCTCCAGGATGGCCGGCACGCTGCCCGCCGCGTTGAGCGCCAGGCTCGCGCGCGACAGGCCGCGAAGCTGCTCGGTGCGGCGCAATTCGCCCGCCATCAGGCGGGCCCGCTCCGCGTCGGCGCGCTTGCGAGCGGTGATGTCCTGCACGGTGCCCACGAAGCGCACCGGCTTGCCGTCCTGGAAGTGCGTGCGGCCCGTGGCGCGCACCCAGCGCTCCACGCCGTCCTTCAACCCCACGGTGCGGTAGGCCACGTCGTAGTCGCCCTTGCCCGTGGGGTCCCAGCTGAGCGCGATCGCGCGCTGCACGGCGTCCCGGTCCTCCACGTGCAGGCCCGCGAGGAACAACTCGTAGGACGACTCCGAATCGGGCGGCAGGCCGAAGAGCGCCTTGCAGCGCGCGTCCCACCTGAGCTCGCCCGTCACCACGTCCATGTCGAAGGTGCCCAGCGCCGTGGCCGTCAGCGCCAGACGCAGGCGCTGCTCGCTGTCCGCCAGCGCGGCCTGCTGCTTTCGCAAATCCTGCGTGAGCGCCTCCGTGTGCCGGCGCGCGCGCACGAACTCCGTCACGTCGGTGGCCAGGGTGATGATGCCGGACGCGGTGCCGTCCACCTCCACCATCGGGTGGTAGATGACGTTGAAGAAGACGGAGTCCGGCTGGCCGTCGCGCACCAGCTTCACCTCGAACTCCGGCCGCACGAAGGGCTGCCTCGTGCGCACCACCCCGCGCAGCACCTCCATAACCTCCGGCTGCGAGGCCATCTCCGGGAACGCGTCCAGCAGCGCCTGTCCCGGCGTCACCCGCCGGCCCACCAGCAGTTCGTAGTAGGGGTTCGCCAGCTCGAAGACGAAGTCCGGCCCACGCGTGATGGAGATGCCCACCGGGGCCTGCATGAAGAACGCGTGCAGCCGCTCGCGGTGGACGGCCTCCAGGGCGTCGCGCTCGCGCTCGCGCAGCGACTCCTCGCGCCGCTGCACGGCTTCGCGCGCCAGGTGCAGCTCCACGAACATGGACACCTTCGCCAGGAGGATTTCAGGCCGCAGCGGCTTGCGCAGGTAGTCCACCGCGCCGTGCGCGTACGCCGCCAGCCACTCCTTCTCGTCGCCGTCGCCCGCGGTCATCAGCAGCACGGGCGTGCGGCGGCTGCGCTCGCGCTCGCGCAGGAGGCCCAGCACCTCCACGCCCGTCATGTCGCCCAGGTTCATGTCCATCAGGACGGCGGCGAAGTCCTCGTCCAGCACGCGCCGCAGGGCCTCGCGGCCGGAGGTGGCGCGCACCAGCCGCTGCCCCAGGGGCAAGAGGATGCCCTCCAGCGCCAGGAGGTGGCCGGGCGTGTCGTCGACAATGAGGATGCTGGCCCTGGGAGAAGACGCGGGCACGGATGCGGCGGCGGAGGACATGGTGGAGGCTCGGGGGACGGGCTCCTCTTCCCTTTAGGCTGACGGGCACACGGCGGGGGACGGGCCCGGCTTCGGTGTGTCGCCCGTTGACGGCAGGACAACACTCCACGCCGCAACCTGCCTCCTGCCTCCCGTCGATTCCAGAAGAACCCTCGGGAGTTGCCCGTTTCACGCCTTCCCGTCCGCCAGGAGACCCACCAGGAGGGCGCCCGTCCCCCAGGCTGCACCTCGTTGGTGCTTCAGGTTTCCAGTCGATCAGGGCGAGGACAGGCGTCGCAGGGACGTCATGGGGAATGGCGCCCAGAAGGGCGTCGCCAGGCTCTCCCCTTCCAGCGGGAACCAGGCCCCGTCCCTTCCCGCCAGGACGTGGAAGTCCTGCGCGGGGGTGAAGCCCTGGCCCACGAGCGCCATCCGTTCACCCTTCGCGTTGGTGGCTACGTCCAGCACGAGCACCGTGTGGCCGGGGCTGCCGCCCAGGACGAAGAAGTCCCCGGGGCGCAGCTGCTCCCGCGTGGGACGGGAGCCTTCCGCTTGGATCGACAGGGTGCCTGCGTAGGTGAAGAGCAGGTTCAGGTAGTTGCGGAAGGCCGCCCGCGAGCTGTCCGCCGCCGCGCTCCCCGGCACCCACATCACCTTCGAGCCGGAGACGCGCGCCCGCTCCCCGGCCGCGTACTTGGGCCAGGACGCCAGGTGGCCGCTGGTGAAGCGGTAGGCGATGCGCTCCGACTGGCCGGACGCCCAGCGCCACTCCGCGTGAAGGCGCAGGATGGAGTCCGCGCACTGCTGGAGGTTCGCGGTGCCCACGTCCAGCTCCCCCACCGCCGCCAGCCGGGAGTCGGAGGCCGCCAGCACGGTATTGCCCTGGAAGTCGCGCACGGGAGAGCCATCGGAGCGCAGGGGCAGGCCGCGCAACCAGGCGCCAAAGGAGCCCGCCTCCAGGGGCATGCGCGCGTAGCCCTCCGGAGGCGCGAAGGTCTCCTCCAGCGAGCGCACCTGGGCGGAGGCTGGCAGCCACGGGTAGCGCGTCCGCTCCTCCGCCGTGGGAGCACGGGTCGCGACCTTCGCCCGTCCGGCCGCTTCACAGCTCGCCAGCGGCAGCGCGACGGTGAGCAGGGTGGCCAGTGCCAGCAGGGGGCGGAAGGTTCCCATCGCGTTCAAGAGGCGGACTCCAGGAGGACGGAGGCCGGGGAAAATCCCGGGCCATGCCCTGGGACACCGTACGCGGGCCGCGGGGTCCTTTCGTCGGGCGTGGATCCACGAGGGCACCGGAGGAGTTCTTCGCTGGACGCTCGCCATGCCGGGCAGGTGCGCCCCGGGGGCCGAGCACTACCTTTTGAAAGCCATGCACCGTCGGGCAAGCCTCGTGCTGCTCAATACGCTGTCCCTGTCGCGACTGCCGCTCGCCGCGGTGTTCATCGCGGTGTCGGACCTGCGCATGAGGGCCTTCCTGGTGGTGCTGGCGGCGGCGACGGACTTCCTGGACGGTTGGATTGCCCGGCACCGGGGACTGGCCACGCGCATGGGAGCGCTCATCGACCCGGTGGCGGACCGCGCCTTCATGGTGACGGCCTTCATCGTGTGTCTGCTGGACGGGCTCATCGACCCCGTGGAGCTGACGCTGCTGCTCCTGCGGGACATCGGCACGGCCATCGGCTTCATCGTCGCCAGGGTGCGGCCGGACATGCGGGCCGTCGAGCTCAAGGCGCGGATGCTGGGCAAGGTCGTCACGACGTTGCAGCTCGCGGTGTTGCTGTGCGTCCTGCTCTACCCGCCGCTGGTGCGGCCGCTCGTGGCGCTCGTCGCGCTGCTGTCGCTGGCGTCGGTGGTGGACTACACGCGGGCGGTGTGGCGTCAGCGTCAGCGCCGGGAACTACCGCCGTCACGGCCGTCCTCGCACCTTCCCCATGGGCCCACGGGTGCGCCCATGGGGTCCGTGCGGGAGTGACGCGAACGCCTCACGCGGGCACGGCGCGCATGTCCACGGACAAGGCCAACCGGGCGCGTTCGCGCTCCATGGCGGCGCGCTCGCCGTCGGACAGGGCGTCCCAGACCTCGTCCATCGTGTCGAGCAGCGCATCCGCTTCGGGTGAATCCCCGCCGGGCGCGCAGGCGCGGACGAGGGCCAACTTGTGCAACAGGGTTCGGTATCGGTTGTAGACCGTCATCGTCCGGGAGACGCGGACGGGGCCATGCGGCTGACGGAGGGGCCGGGGGCTACCGGCGGCGTTGAGTCTCGGCGTCGCGCCGGGCCTCGGCGCCGGTCAGCACGGCGATCTCCCGCGTGTGGCTCCGGCCCACCAGGTTCACGGTGGCGCGCACGCGCTCGCCCTCCTTGAGCTCCGTCACACCGATGTCCTCACCGTCGCGGACGACGCGCGTCTGGGTGCTGATCTCCAGCGGCAGGCGTGAGCCATCGTTGTCGATGACGACCACCGTATCGGACACCGAGCGCACCTTCCCCCGGTAGATGGCGTCCACCACCGCGACGCCCTGCGAGGCGCCAGGAGCGGAGGGCTTCGCCGTGGAGGGAGCCCCTGTCCCCGTGTTGCCCGTCCCCCCCGTGCCCGAGTTCGTCTCCGGGCCCGGGTTGGGCGGAGTCGTCTGTCCCTCCGGGTTCGGCTCCGCGCTGGGGCTGTTTGGATCCGACCCAGCCTCGGTGCCCTGCGCGGGCGTGGTGCCAGGAGCCGTCCCAGCGGGGGCCTGCGTGTTCGTCCCGGAGCCGCCCGTCCCCGGCTGCTGCTGCGGCACGGGCGCCGGAGCTTGCGGCGTGGCCGCGGGAGTCCGCGGCGTGATGACTCGCGCACCTGCGGGAGCAGGAGTCTCCTCGGACGCCGCGTCATCCTCCATGCCGCCGGATGGAGTCCCGGCGCACATCAGCAGGCAGGCCAGCCCCGCGATCCCCAATCCCAGCCAGGTGTCTCGCCTCATGCGCCGCGTGCCTCCCTTCGTGGGAAGGTGCACGCGCACGCGGCGCGAACCACCCGCCCGGAGGACTTGCGGTCGCCTGCCCGCCCGGGCTGCCAACCCACGACCCGGCGCCTGCTCGGGAAAAGGAAACGCCCCCGGTCCCACGAAGGGACGCGGGGGCGTCAGGCCCACGGGCGCGAAGGCGCGCGGTTACGGCAGCGGGAGCGGACCGCCGCCCTGGGGCAGCGTGCGCGCCAGCTCCACGGCCTTGGCCGCCTGCACCAGGCCATACCCGTACTTCTCGTCCTTGCCCGGCGTCGTCTTGTCGTCCTTCGCCGTCTTCTCCAGCACCGCGCGCACGTGCGCGGCGCTCAGGTCCGGCCGGGCGCTGAACACCAGCGCGGCGACGCCCGACACGTGCGGGGTGGCCATGGAGGTGCCCGACTCGCGCTGGTAGTCCAGGCCGGTGATGGACACCGTCACATCCTGGCCCAGCAGCTTCTTGAGGGACGCGCCGGCCGCCATGGACACCGACACCGTGGGCACCCAGTGCGAGTTCGAGGAGCCCAGCGTGAAGGTGCCCTCCGCGTCGTCCGCCACGTTGTTGCCGATGATGACCGCGCGGGCGCCGGCCTGGATGACGTTGCGCGCCTTCTCCTCGAAGAACAGGTCGCCGCGGTCCACGTACGCGACGAAGCCGTCGCAGGTGGCGGTCTCACCGCACGCCGCCCGGTCCGCGCCCAGGCCGCAGTTGACCAGCCGGCCCGTGTACGTGCCCTGCGCGGTGTACGTGAGCGGCGACGAGGTGACGGGCGCCGACGCCGCGGTCACCGAGGACAGCGACGCCGCCCCCAGCACCGTGGCGCTCAGCACGTTCACGCCGGGCCCCACCACGGACAGCTCCTGGCCGAACTGCGAGAAGGGCGCGTACTCGCCCTGCAGGTCCACCGCGCCCACCGCCATCACCGACGGCAGGTACGCGGCCGGATACGCGATGCCGCGCTTGCCGTCGTTGCCGCTGGCCGCGACGGACAGCATGCCGTTGCCGTTCTCCCAGACCTTCTCGAACATGAGCTGCTCGGTCTCGGACGGATCCGGCGCGCCCAGCGACAGCGAGGCAATCCGCGCCCCTTGCGAATGGCACCAGTCCACCGCCGCGATGACGTCATCCGTGCGGCCGCCGCCGTCCGTGTCCAGCACGCGCGCGACGAGCAGCGACGCGCCCGGCGCCACGCCCACCACGCCGTTCGGCTCCTCCCCGGGCGCCACGCGAGCGCCGGAGCCCGCGCCGAACTGCGCCAGGATAGTCGCGGACACGTGCGTGCCGTGGCCGCCGCCCACCTTCAGCACGCCCTGGGACACGCTCTGGTCGGACGGGTCGTCATCGTCGTCGACGAAGTCCTTGCCCATGACGAACGCCGCCTTCAGCTCCGGGTGCTTGCTGTCCCAGCCGCTGTCGATGACGCACACCTTCACGCCCTCGCCCGTGGGCGCGCCGGGGTCGATGACGCCGTCGTTGTTCGCGTCCCACAGCTGAGGGACCTGGATCAGCTTCAGTCCCTCCGTGTACTCGCCCACCGACCCCTGCGTGCTGTACGCGCCCTGCCACGACGCCAGCGGCGGGGGCGTGGGCAGCCCCAGCGCGCGCACGCGGCGGTTGGGCGTCACGGAGAGCACGTCCGGGTGGAGCTTCAGCGCGGAGATGGCCTCCGGCGACAGCCGGGCGGACACCACGTTCATGTTCGGGATGCGGCGCTTCACCGTGCCGCCCTCGCGCTCCACGGCCGCCGCGATGTCCGCCGAAGCTGCCAGCGCGCTCGCGGACACCTTCGACTTGTAGGTGATGATGACGCCGTCCGGCGCCGTGTCCGTGCTCAGCGGGGAGACCCCCGGCTTCGGCAGCGACACCTCCGCGGTGCCAGGACACGCCTGGGGCAGGACATCGATGGGTTCGGGGTCGCTGCCACAGCCGCTCGCCACCAGTCCGGACAACCCGAGCCCAAGCCAAAGCCAACGCTTCATGGGGTGTATCTCCTTCGCCCGGCCAACGTGGATTACCGCGCCGTGACCTGCCGCCCCCGAAAAGGGGGCCGGGAAGAACGGGCCGACCCTGCTTCCCGTTCCCCAGACGATTTAAGCATGGACGCAGCACGACTGCTCGGGCGGCTGTCGTGCGCCCGACGGCCATCCGGTGCCGGTCCATCGTGAGGCGCTCAACGCTCGTGGGGAGCGCCTCGTTCGCGGCAGGACCTCCGGCCCGGCATGACGCACCGTGCCCGGCCACCTGGCAGGACGTCAGGCGTCAGAAGGATCCACGCCGAAGATGCGCTGGGCATCCACGGCATAGGCCGCCAGCTGACGCTCGGTCTCCGCGGCGTCCCACCCCAGGAGAGGCGCCATCACCTCCGCGGCGCGGACAGCGGCGGCGCGGCCCTGGTCGCGCGTCTCGAACGCGACCTTGAGGCGGCGGATGAGCAGGTCCGCCAGCGTCTGGACCATCTCGTGGGACACGCCCCAGGCGGCCTCGGCGCGGCGGTAGGGCAGGCCCTCCACCAGCGGCTCGGCCAGCGCGGGCGACTCGCGAGTGAGCGCCCACACCGCGTGCCAGCGGCTGCCGTACGCGCGAACCAGGTGTTCGCCCGTGGCGGCATCCCCCACCTCCTGCTTCGCCGCCGCGAGCTCCGCGTCCAGCTTGAGGATGTCGCCGCCCGGCAGGGGCTGCTCGTGGGTGACGGGCTTCTTGTGCGGGCGGGACAGGTGGCGCTCCACGGCGTTGACCACATCGCGGGCCATGACCCGGAAGGTGGTGAGCTTGCCGCCGCTGATGGCCAGCACGCCGGACGGGCTCACGTCGATGGAGTGCTCGCGGCTGGCGCTGCCCGCGTCGCTGTTGCCGTGGTAGCCGCTCGCCGCGAGCGGGCGGATGCCGGCCCAGGCGCTGACCATGTCCTCGCGGGTGAGGTTCGCCTCGGGGAAGAAGGCGTTGGCGGAGGAGAGCAGGTAGGCCACGTCCGCCTCGCTCGCGCGCACCTCGGCCGGGTGGGCGCGGGTGGCGGTCTCCGTCGTGCCAATGAGGGTGAACGCATCCGCGGGCAGGATGAACATCACGCGGCCATCCACGGGAGACAGGAGCGTGAGCGCATCCCCGATGTTCAGCCGCGAGCGGGGCACCGCGATGTGCACGCCCTTGCTTCCGCGCACCGCGGGCCCCGTGCGCTCCTGCTGCGACGAATCCAACTGGCGGATCTCATCGCTCCAGGGCCCGGTCGCGTTGACGACGGCGCGAGCGTGCACGGTGTGCTCCAGGCCGGTGAGGTGATCCATCACCACCGCGCCCTTCACCTTGCCGTCCTCCAGCACCAGCCGCTTCACGGAGGCGTGGTTGAGCACCACCGCGCCGGCCTCGCTCGCGCCCAGCGCGTTGGCCAGCGTGAGGCGAGCATCGTCGGTGGCCGCGTCGTAGTAGCGGGCGCCGCCCTTGAGCCCCTCGGAGCGGATGCCGGGCTCGGCCTCCACCAACTGCTTGAGCGACAGGCGCTGATACGCCTTCACGTTCCGGAACAGGGACAGGGCGTCGTACAGCATCAGGCCCGCGTTGAGCTTCCAGCGCGGCACGCGAGCCCCTTCGTAGACGGGCCAGATGAAGGCCAGCGGGCGCACCAGGTGAGGCGCCAGGTGGAGCAGGCGGCGCCGCTCGATGCTCGACTCGAAGACGAGCCCCAGGTGGCCATGCTCCAGGTAGCGCAGGCCACCGTGGATGAGGCGCGACGAGCGGCTGGACGTCCCGCTGGCGAAGTCCTCGCGCTCCACCAGGGCCACCTTCAGGCCCCGCAGCGCCGCGTCCCGAGCAGCACCCGCCCCCGTCACCCCGCCGCCAATGACGAGCAGGTCGAACGACTCACTCCCCAGCGCACGCAGACGGTCGGCGCGCGAGGGCGGGGCGGGAACCTCGGTAGAGGCAGGCAGGGAACGAAGAACGGCGGATTCGGAACGCACGTGACGAGTCTATGACGGGAAGTCTGTGGCCGCAGCGGATTCCGATGCAATGCGTCAAGCGGTCCACGGGGTCATGGGACTGGGCGGCAAGGAACTGTCTGGCAGCGGGCGGCGGAGGCCGCCTTGCGTGTCGTGGGGAGGACGGATAGGCAGGCAGCCGCCTCACCTCCCCCGTCCTGGACGCTCCGCCGCCGTACCCCGAACCGCCGTGTGGGATACCCGAGACCGACGAGACCTGGCGTTCCTGGGACTGTGGGTCCTGGTGTACGGGCTCGCGGTGGCGCCGGTGCTGCACGCGGTGGTGGGACACGGCGGAGGCCTTGGGCGCCACGAACACGGCGTCAGCACCCACGTCCACCGGACCCAGGCCGCATGTGACGCGACCCGTGCCGCGTGTCCGACGGAGTCCGAACAGGGCGCGCCGGAAGGAGCGAAGCAGGGCCACGGCCACCAGCACCTGACGGGCTCGGTGGAGCACCTGCTGGCGGTGGCGGCGAGCTGGACGGTGTTCGTGCCGCCGAAGTTGCGCTGGGTGTCCTGGCGCGTGGAGCCGGAGCGAAGCCCGGAGTGGTCACCGGGTCAGCGGTTGCGGTCCGCGGCGATGCCGCAGGGCCCCTAGCCCCCGTCGGACTTCCGGAAGGATGACTCGCGAGCATGCGGACCGTCTGGCCCAGGCCAGACACGGGCCTGCGTGAGCGTGTGTCCTCGAGCCCCGTCTGTCTTTCAACCCGCACGCTCCGGAACGCGTCCCGACGCGAGCCGGGGACGTGCCGTCGTCTCCTCGTGTCGTCCCCACCGTGACCATGTTGCTCATCGCGTTCGCCACGCTCTCGACGAGTCTTCCCTCGGCCGTGCCCGCCGCACAGGAAGAGCCGCGCCAGGAAGTCACCGGTCATGTGGAGACAGAAGCCACGCCGGAACATCAGCAACCCGAAACACAACAGCTCACGGAGGCCACCGGGAAGCAGCGGTCCACGGTGGTGCGAGGCACACGTCCGGCCCAGAGCGCCGCCGAGGTCACCATCGGCCGGGACATCCTCGACACGGCACCGCGAATGAACGCGACGGACGTGCTCCGCGTGGTCCCGGGCCTCGTGGCCTCGCAACACAGCGGCGAGGGCAAGGCACAGCAGCTCTTCCTCCGAGGCTTCGACGCGCTCCACGGCCAGGACGTGGAGCTGAACGTCGGAGGCCTGCCGGTGAACGAGGTGAGCCACATCCACGCGCTCGGCTACGCGGACACCAACTTCATCATCCCGGAGCTCGTCCAATCGCTGGAGGTGACGGAGGGCTCCTACCGCGCGTTCCAGGGTGACTTCGCGGTGGCGGGAACGGTGCGCATGGACCTGGGCGCCCGAGAGAAGGGCGTGGAGTTCGCGGGCACGCTGGGCCAGTTCAACATGCGCCGGCTCGTCGTGACGGTCCGCCCGGGCGAGGACCCCGGAACCTTCGCGGCGGCGGAAATCGGAGAGAGCGACGGCTTCGGCCCCCAGCGAGGCTACGGCCGGGCCACCCTGCTCGCCCAGGCGAACCTGGACCTGGGCCACGGCCTGAGCGCGCGAATCCTGGGAGGAAGCTACGTCACGCGTTTCGACTCCCCCGGAGTGGTGCGCGAGGACGACCTCGAAGCCGGGCGCCGCACCTTCTACTCCGGCTCCTTCGACCGTCAGGGAGGCACGGTCTCCAGGCACCAGCTGCTCATGGGCGTGGACCTCCCGCGCGAGGGCACCGCGCGCACGCGCCTGGAGGCCTTCGGAATCCTCTCGGACCTGCGCCTGCGCAACAACTTCACGGGCTACCGGGTGGACGACCGGGGCGACGGCCTGGAGCAGACCCACGACGGCTCCACCCTGGGCCTGCGAGCCGAGCACCGCCGCCAGGTCACGCTCTTCGACCGCCCCGTAGCGTTGGAGCTGGGCCTGGGAGGAAGGCGCGACGGCATCCACCAGACGCAACGCCGTTACCGCGAGACGGACGGCACCTTCTTCGCGGAAGAAGTGGACGCGAACATCACCCAGACGGACGTCTGGGGTTACGCCGAAGCCAGGCTCCCACTGGGACGCTGGGCCTTCCGGCTGGGAGGCCGCGCTGACGCGCTGGGCGTGGAGGTCTTCGACGCGCTCGCCTTCCGAGACCCGCGCTACTACGACGGACAGGGCTACTCGCGCAGCGCCTTCGGGGTGCACTGGGGCGCGAAGGCCGGCGTCGAATACGCGCTCACGGACACCTGGGCCCTCTTCGCCAGCTACGGAGACGGCTTCCGTTCCCCGCAGGCGCGAAGCCTCGCGGAAGGAGAGCAGGCGCCCTTCGTGAACGTGCACGGCGCGGAGCTGGGCACGAGGAGGGATGGAGAACGTCTGTCCTTCCAGGCGAGCGTCTTCGGCTCGCAGGTAGCGGACGACTTCTTCTTCGACCACACGGTGGGCACCACCGTCTTCACGGGAGAGACGCTGCGCACGGGCATCTCCGCGTCCCTGCAGGCGCGTCCGCTCGAAGGCGTCACGGCCGCGCTGAGCGCCACGGTGGCGAACGCGACGGTGACGAAGACAAACGCGAAGCTCCCCTACTTCGCGCCGCTGGTCGCTCGAGCGGACATCGGCTGGGAGAAGCCGCTGCCCGGCATCGACTCCGTGCTGTCGCTAGGTACGGGCCTCACGCTCATCGGGCCCAGGCCCCTGCCCTACGACGAATACAGCCGCACCGTGTTCCTCGCGGACGTGCAGGCAGCGCTGCGCCGGGGAGCGCTCGCGCTGCGGCTCGACGTGAAGAACCTGCTCAACACGCGCTGGCGCGACGGCGAGTTCGTCTACAGCTCGCGCTTCGACCCCACCACCCAGCCGAGCCTCGTTCCAGCCAGACATTTCACCGCGGGGGCACCACGCGTGGCCTCGCTCAACCTGGAGGTCCACCTGTGATGAACCCGATTGCACTGGCCTTGACCGTGGCACTGATGAGTCTGGGCTGCGGAGGAAAGACCGAAGCGGAGCGCCGCACCTTCGCCGTGACGATGACGGCGACAGCGCCCACGGCCCCCAACGAGTACGGCTGGACGGTGACGCCCGAAGCCGCGCAGCTCTCCGTGGGCTCGGTGCGCTTCTTCGAGGGCCGCGTGCTGCTGTCGCAACGCCTGCCCCGCTTCGACTGGTACTCGCTCATCGGGGGCACCGCGCACGCGCACCCCGGCCACTACGTCCCGGGCGACGCGCTGGGCGAGGTGTTGAACACCCGGACCGTGGATCTGCTCGCGGGCGGCAACCTGGGTGACGCCAACGCCGTCACCGGTGCGTACGGCTCACTGGAACTGACGCTCGTGACGCCCACAGCGGCCACGGACGCACAGAACGTCCTCGGAGGCCACCAGGCCCACGTGCGAGGCACCGCGACCCACACGTCCGGAGCCACGGTGCGCTTCGACGCGACGGTGGATCTGCCCAAGGCCATCGAAGGCGTGCGCTTCGAGCGCGACCTCCAGCAAGAGGCCGGCTTCGTGCGCATCGCGGTGGATCTGGGGACTTGGATGGACCGCATCGACTTCGCCACCGCGTCGCTTCCTGACGCGGCTGGCGTTTCCACCTTCCCCGCCAACAGCCAGGCCCAGAACGGCCTGGTGCGCGGCGTGGAAGACACCAGCGCCTACGTCGTGACGTGGGTGGAAGGAGCAGCGGAATGAGGAAGCATTGGCTGATGGGAGTGTCCTGCCTGGCCCTGGTCGCCTGCTCGTCGGGTCAAGGCAACGTGACGTTCACCGCGTACGGGGAGGACTTCATCGAAAAGGAGATCCCCGCCAGCGCCTTCGAGGACGGCTGGACGGTGAAGTACACCAAATTCCTCGTGAAGCTGAGCGAGGTGAAGGTCGCCAACCACGAGGGAGAAACCGCCGCCGAGCAGACGGCCGCGAAGGTCTACGACGTGCACCGTCCGGGCCCCGTGGACGTCGCGAAGTTCAGCGACCTGGCCGCCGAGGAATGGGACGAGGTGAGCTACGCCATCGCCCCCGTCACGAACGCCACCGCCGGTAATGCGGACGCGGAGGACGTGACGCGGATGAACACCGAAGGCTGGTCCGTCTACGTCGAGGGCACGGCCACCAAGGGTGCGGCGACCAAGCGCTTCCACTGGGGCTTCGCGACCAACACCCTCTACGAGCACTGCGAGAACGAGGACATCGGCAACGGCGTCACGGTGCCCAAGGGCAGCACGGAGACGGTGCAGCTCACCATCCACGGCGACCACTTGTTCTTCGACGACCTCCAGTCGCCGGACGCGAAGATGCGCTTCGACGCCATCGCCGCGGCGGACAGCACGGGCGTGGTCGGCCCGGATGGCGAAATCACCCTGGATGAGTTGGGCCTGGTGAACCTGACGACTCTGCCCTCGGACCAGTACGGCACGGGAGGCGCGGGCAGCGTGCGGACGCTGCGCGACTTCGTGACGGCGCTCGTGCGAACCGTGGGCCACTACCGCGGCGAAGGCGAGTGTTCGCCGCGCGTCCGCTAGGACAACGCCCCCGGAGGGGCCGGCCCGAACGCGCGGCCGGCCTCTCCCGTTTCACTCAGCGCTTCGAGGAATCATCCCCGCCCGTCATGCCCCCACCGCCGTGCGACGGCATGTTGGACGGCGGGTTCGGAGGACGGTTCGGGTTCATCTGGTTGGAGCGGTTGTCCTGGGCGGACTTGTGCTCCGGGCGCTCGGGGTTCTTCGTGTTGGAGCGCTGATCATTCGGGTTCGGGGTCTTGTGCTTGCTCATCGTGCGGCGTCCTCCGTGTGTCCGGACATGGGCGCCCGGACGGAAGGCACGGTAGGGAGACGCCTCCAGGAAGCGCAGGGGCCCAGCGGGCGCTGCCTGGTGTCCAGCACCGGTCGCTCGGACTGCCCTCCCCGTCCAGGGATCGCTCGCCGCGGTCTCCTCCGGATGCCAGGGAGGATGCGAATGCCTACTCCTTGACCCCGGGGAGGTGCGGCGCGTGAAGACCGTGACCTACGAGCGCAGTGGCCAGACGAACACCGGGGCGCAGGCGCTGCGAGTGGAAGGCCTCAAGCACCTGCGAGTCCTGGAGCAGGGCGAACCGGTGGTGGAGCGGGACCTGACGCCAGAGGAGATCCGCCGCCTGGCCCCGTTGCTGGAACCCCTGCAGCAGGAGCCCGAACCCGCCGCCCTCGCGCCCCAAGCAGGAAGCCCGGACATCCTGGCGGTGACCCTGGCCTTCGAGGACGAGGAGACGCCCCGGTTGAGGCTCGCCACCGAGCGGCTGCCCGCGAAGGGAGGCGGGTATGATCGCCTGCTCGCGGAGCTGGACGCCCTGCTGTCGGCGGAGCTCCACGCGCGTGCCCCGCGCCACGCCCACGCCGTCCTCCCCCACCAGCTCCGTCACGATGAATGACGGAGGCCATACGGTCCGTGAGGGCCGCGTCGCCCGGGGCACAGCAGGGGAGCAGCCGGGGCCGGTTGCCCTGGAGGCCCGGTTCTGACAGACAAGAAGCATGAAGCGCGTGCAGTTCTCCGTGCACCGCACGGTTGGAGAGGCACGGATGCTGGCGGGGGCCCTGGAATTGGCCGGGCTCTCGGTCGACATCCGGGGCGAGTCCCTGGTCCCACTGAGCGGAGAGATTCCCAGCACCGAGGCCTGGGTGGAACTGTGGCTGTGGCCGCAGGAACTGGAAGCCGGGCGCCAGGTCCTCGCGGAGCTCCAGGCCAACCAGGAAGCCGCCAGCCGTTCTGTGACGTGTCCACGCTGTGGCGAGGAGAACCCCGCCAACTTCGAACTCTGCTGGAGCTGCGAGCTGGAACTGCCGTCGGGGCTGCGCCCACACCTCCGGGCCGTCTAGAAACGCCCCATGAGCGACCCAGCGAACGAACCGGAGGAGCGAAGCGGCCGACGCCGGAACCAGGGTCTCCGGGGCGTCATCTGGGTCTGCGGGGCGGCGCTCGCCATCCACGTCATTCCCCTGTTCCTGCCCCGCGACATGCCCGAGCAGGAACTGGCCATCGCGAGGGCCACGGAGAACGTGGAGGGCCGCCTGCGGTTCCTGGTGCCCCTGAAGCACAACGACAAGGCAACGGCGGCGGACCTGCGCGAGGCGGCCGAGCTCCTGCGAGAAGGAGCCCCCGCGGAAGCGCACGACCTGGCCCTGGAAGCCGAGCGGAGGGACCCGAACGCCCTGGAGACCCAACTCCTGCTCGCGCGCATCTGCGACCGGGAGCGGATGTCGCGCTGCGTGGACCAGTCGCTCGAAAAGGCGCGGAAGCTCGCGCCGGCGGACCCACGGCCGGAGCTGCTCCGGGCGGACCTGAGCGAGGCGAAGGGCGACGTCGGGGGAGCCACGGAGGCCCTGTCCCGCGCGTACAGCCACACTCCAGGCGATCCCCTCATCGGCATGCGCTACGGCCGGCTGCTCAGCCGGATGGGCAAGCCCGAGGACGCCCTGAAGGTCTTCACCTCCCTGGAGGGCAAGGTCCCCACGGCCCGGCTCCTGGTGGAACAGGGGCTGGTGCTGACCAAGAATGGCCGGAGCCGCGAAGCCGTGGGGCTGTTGCAGCAGGCAGTGCAGAAGGACCCGAAGCTCACGGAAGGCCACTTCCAGTTGGGCATCGCCTGGTTCGAGCTGGGGAACGAGACCGCCGCAGAGGAGGCCCTTCGTCAGGCGGACCGCCTGGACGTGTCCGACACGCGGGCGCTGGGCACCCTCTGCACCCTCCAGGTGAAGGCGGGGAAGCTCGAGGGAGCACGTCAGACGCGCACGGACCTGGAGCGGCGCTTCCCGCAGCGGATGGACGCCATCCGGGAGCAGTGCCGGCTGCCGTGAAGTTCAGCGCGGCTCCTGCTCCCGAATCTGGCGCAGCATCCGCGCCGCGGCGATGACCGGCGAGTCCACGGACCCGTCGGCCCGTTCGGTGCGCACCACCGCCTGGAGGAAGGGGATTGCCTCTTCATCCCGGCCCTGCTGGAAGAGCAACTCCCCCAGCGCGAACCGTGCCTGGGTGAGGAGGACCAGGTCCTCCGCCGCCACGGCCGCATCGATGGCATCACTCAGCGCGGACTCCGCCAGCTCGGGCTGTCCGCGTCCAAGCAGCTCGCGGGCGCGCTGCAGGTGTTCAAGGGTATTCATGGGGCACGGTCCCCGAGCGGAGAAGACGGCAATGGAAGACAAGCGCCTGGTCGAGCTGGAAATCCGCTACACGCAGCAGCAGGAGCTGCTGCAGGAGCTGAGCGACGTGCTCTACCAGCAAGGGCGCGTCATCGACGCGCTCCGGGGGGAGCTGGACCAGCTCAAGCGCAAGCTGGACGCCGAGCCGGGCCTGGTGGACGCCCGCCAACAGGAGCGGCCACCGCACTACTGAGCCAGGACCTCAGAACTTGTAGCCCAGCCGCAGGCCGATGATGGGATTCGGATCGAGGTAGCCCACCTCGATGCCGATGCTCGCGGCCTTGCCCTGGAGGCCAAAACCAAACGCCGCATGGGCCTTGAAGGTGTCCCCCTTGAAGAAGATCCACGGGCCCGCGAGACCCTCGATGTAGACGTTCCGGCCCACCGTCGCGCGAAGCGAGATGTCCAACGGAACGCCAATGATGTTGCCGTCCGTGACGAGCACCGCGCCGAACCGGGCACCCACGAAGAGTGGACCCGCGACATGCCCTTCAACGCCCAGCGTGAAGTTGAACGCGGCGCTGGTGTCGACCCAGTAGTCCGCCCCCACGCCCAGGCGGACGCCGGACTGCTGCGCCTTGGATTCCGCGGGCGCCAGCAGGAGCCCCAGTGCGAACAGACCAGCGGCGTAGATTCGAAGCAGATGCATGCGAGAGGCTCCTGTCCAGAGAGGGGGGAAGGAGCGCCACTCAAGCAAAGCAGCCAGGGTCAGGCCAGCCTCAAAGCCAGGCGGCTGTACGTTCGCATCCCGTCGGATCAATCCACGAAGAAGCGTGCGCCTGAGCTTCGTGACACAAGCCCGCAAAGACAAAGCCCCTGGCGCCTTGCGGCACCAGGGGCTTTCAAAAAGAATCCGGCAGCGACCTACTCTCCCACGCGGTTTCCCGCGGAGTACCATCGGCTCTGGAGGGCTTAACTTCCGTGTTCGGGATGGGAACGGGTGTGACC
>NZ_RAWQ01000194.1:0-21168 GCF_003668965.1 Corallococcus sp. AB030 | reverse complement strand
GGTGGAGCCGGCGCCCTCTCGCAGGGTGGTGGCTTTCGTCGTGGGGCCGGCGGTGCGGGTGGCGTGGCGGCTGGGGCCGGCGCTCGCGTTGGAGGCGGCGCTGTCGGGCGAGGTGCTCCTGGGACGCCCACGGCTGGGGTACGCGGTGGATGGCGGCTTCGTGCTCCGGGAGGACGGTGCGTCCGTGCGTCCCCGACTGGGCGTGGGGATGGTGATTTTTCCGTGAGCACCGATGACCCGAATGGGCGGCGTCCCTTCTCCTTGATGGGCATGAGGAGCTCGGGCTCACATGCGACCGTCGCGCCCCGTGGCGAGGACGCCCGGCTGACGGCGGCCATGCGGGGACAGCGCGACGCGACCGAGTCCCTGCTCCTGGAGCTGCTGCCGCGCGTGCGCAACCTGGTGCGCTACCTGGTGCGGGGGGACATGGACGTGGAGGACATCGCCCAGGAGTCGCTCATCGCGCTGGTGCGGGGCCTGCCCACCTATCGCGGCGACGGGCGTTTCCACGGCTGGGTGGACCGGGTGGTGGTGCGCACCACGTTCGCGTGGCTCAAGCGTTCACGCGGCCGCGAGGCCCGCTACAGTGGGGACCCGGTGGAGTTGTTGGCGGTGCCGTCCGACGAAGCGCCGGCGGACGAATATCTGCACCGCCGTCACCTGGTGACGTTACTGGACAGGTTGTCGACGGAGCAGCGGCACGCGCTGGTGCTGCACCACGTCCTGGAATTGAGCGTGCAGGAGATTTCGACAGAGCTGGGAGTCCCCTTCGAGACCGTGCGCAGCCGCCTGCGCCTGGGACGCACCGCCTTGCGCGCGCTGGCCTCGGATGGCGAGGCACCCGAGGGGGAGTCGTCATGAGCCCCCGCCCCCCCGACGACGGTGACGGTGAGCCGCTGGACGACCTGCTGCGGCCCCTGGACAACGGCAGTGGGCCCGCGCGGCGGCTGTCCCGGCAGCGTTCGAGCGCGCTCGTCCAGGCGGCGTTGGACGCGGCGCTCCAGCAGGCGCCGGAGCCGCCGCGAAGACGCAGGCGGCCTCCCGTGTGGTTGATGGCGGGCGCGGCGCTCGTCTTCACCGGGGCCGCGGCCGCCGCCGTGTGGCGCTATGCGCGGCCCGCGCAACCGCCCCCGCAGGTGCTGACGCCAGCCGTGCCGGAGCCGACGCGGATGGCCACGCTGGAGCCGGTGCCCCTGCCCCCGCCCGCGCCGCCCGAGCCCTTCGTCATCGAGCATCCCCGGCCGCTGCGTCCGAGCATCACCGTGAAGGAGTCGTCGAAGCCGGAGGACCTGCTGCGGCAGGCCAACGCGTTCCGTTCGGCGGGGAATTGGAAGGAAGCGGAAGGGCTGTACCTGCGCGTCATCCGCGCGGAGCCGTCGTCGCTGGCGGCGTACGTCGCGCGTGTGGCGTCGGGGGCGCTGCGGTTGGAGCACCTGGGCGACGCGCGAGGCGCCCTGCGCCAGTACCAGGACGCGGTGCGGCTGCAACCCGGTGGCATGTTGGATCCGGAGGCGCGCCACGGCGTGGCGGAAGCCCACCGCGCCCTGGGCGACACGGCCGCGGAGGCCCGAGCGCTGGGTGAGTTCCTCTCGCTGCATCCGGACTCGCCGCTGAGCGCGGCGTCGCGCGCGCGGCTCCGGGAGCTGTCGCCGCAATGAGGCTCCACATCGCGGGGTTCGTGGCCTGGACCGCGCTGCTGGGTGCCGGGTGCACGGTGGATGATCCGGTGGCCACGCTGCGTTCACCCGACGCGGGGACCGACGTTCCGGATGAATGGGCAGCGCACTGCGAGGACAGCGGGCCTCCGCTCCTGCTGGGCAATCCGGCAGCGGGGCCTCAGGTGTGCAGCGGCCAGCTGGCGCAGACGCTGTTCCGCCGCGCGGCGTGTTCCTGCGAGGGACTGTCCCTCAGCGCCCCCTTCACCGTGGATGCGTTCCGAAGCTCGGCGGGCCCCTACGCTCCCGGTGGCACGGGCGGCGACGTGGGCGTGAACGGAGTCCTGTCCGCGAACGACCGCGTCACGGTGGGCGGCTTGCTCCAGGTGGGGGGCGTCCAGCTGAGCAGTCCGCTCACGGTGGGCGGCGGCCTGGACAGCAACGGTCCCCTCTCCGGCCCCGGCACCTCCGCCACCGTGACGGGTGACGCACGGGTGAATGGGGACGTGGGGCTCGCCGCGCTCACCGTGGGCGGCGTGCTCACCGTCCCTCCGGAGTTCTCCCCGGGCCCTGCCCAGGCGTCGGAGTTGCGCCGTGAGCCCGTGCCCGCGGTCATCCCCTGTGACTGCGCCGAGGGTTCCCGCTTCGACCCGGCCGCGCTCATCGCCCACCACACCGTGGACAACGACAACGCCGCCATCGGCCTGGACCCGGCGACGCTGACGGACGTCACCGGCGAGCGCGTGCTGGAGCTGCCCTGTGGCCGCTTCCTGCTGACGCGAATCGCGGGACAGGGCCGGGCCACGCTGCGCATCCGGGGCCGTACCGCGCTGTTCATCCCCGGTGGCGTGGACCTGAAGGAAGCGCTCACCGTGGACGTGCAGCCTCCCGGCGAACTGGACCTCTTCCTCGCGGGGGGCTTCATCGTGTCCGGCGACCTCACGCTGGGGTCCGCCGCCCTGCCCTCGCGGGTGCGCGTCTACGTGGCGGGCTCGCAGGCGTTGGACATCTCCGCGGGCAGCACGCTCGCGGGCAACCTCTACGCGCCCCAGGCCCAGCTCAACCTGAGCGGCAACGCGGAGGTCTTCGGCTCGCTCTTCGTGCGTCACCTGGAGGCGTCCGGCGCGGTGCAGGTGCACCACGACGCGGACGTGCTCGGCGCGGGCGCCGCGTGCCCCGCCGGCCAAGCGGGATGACTACCTTCTCGGCTCATACCTCATGGCCATCGCCCCCGAGGCGAGCTCCAGTCGGCTCACGAGCCTCAAGTCGAGAGGCTTGGACAGCCCCGCGAACAACGTCGGCCCGTGGCCCGCCAGCCTGGGATGCACCACGAACTCATACTCGTCAATCAGTCCGAGCTCCGCCAACGCCAGCGGGAGCTTCACGCCTCCCACGAACAGCCCCTTCCCCGACTCCCTCTTGAGCTGTTGAACAGCCGTCCCCAGGTCCCCGCGCACGAGCTCCGCGTTCCAATCGACCCGGTCCAGGGTGCTCGACACGACGTACTTTTTTGCCGCGTCGATCGCCCGGGCGAAGGGGTCCGTCTGCTCAGGCCCCGCTCCCGCCCCTGCCTGCGGCCGAAACGCTTCCTCCATCATTTCGTAGGTCACCCGGCCAAAGAGGAGGGCATCGGCCCGTTCGAGGTTCTCGACCGCGTGACGGTGCAGGTCTTCGTCCGCGAAGCCCGCACGATGATCACAGCAGCCATCCAAGGTGACGTTGATGGAATACCGAAGAGGTCGCATTGCGTGAGCGTACCGCCGGTCGACGGTCGTCACCACCCGCCAGCTCAGCGGAACACGACGGTCTTGTGGCCGTTGAGCAGGATGCGGTGCTGCACGAACCACGTCACCGCGCGGCCCAGCACCACGCTCTCCACGTCGCGCCCCATCGCCGTCAGCGCCTCGGGTGACAGCGTGTGGTCCACGCGCTCCACGTCCTGTTCGATGATGGGTCCCTCGTCCAGGTCGCCCGTGACGAAGTGGGCCGTGGCGCCAATCAGCTTCACGCCCCGGTCGTAGGCCTGCTGATACGGCCGCGCCCCCTTGAAGCTGGGCAGGAACGAGTGGTGGATGTTGATGAGCCGCCCGCGCAGCGCATCACACGTCTCCGCGGAGAGGATCTGCATGTACCGGGCGAGCACCACCAGGTCCACGCGCTGCTCACGCACCAACTCCAGCAGGCGCGACTCCTGCCGTTCCTTGTTCTCCGGCGTCACCGGCAGGTGGTGGAACGGAATGTCGTGGGACGCGGCCAGTTGGTAGAAGTCCCGGTGGTTGGAGACGATGGCCGGGATCTCCACCGGCAGGATGCCGCTGCGGTAGCGATACAGCAGGTCGTTCAGGCAGTGGCCGATCTTCGAGACCATCAGCAGCACGCGGGGCTTCTCCGCCGCGTCGTGCAGGTGCCACTCCATGGAGAAGCGCCCAGCGAGCGCCCCGAAGGCCTCGCGCAGCGCCGCGGGCTGCGCCTTCCCCTCTTCATCCGCGAAGTGCACGCGCATGAAGAACAGCCGCGTCTGCGGGTCGCCGTACTGGGCGCTGTCGAGGATGTTGCAGCCGTGCTCGGCGAGCCAGCCGGAGACAGCGTGGACGATGCCGCGCTGATCCGGGCACGACAGCGTGAGGATGTATTGGGCGGGACGCTCGGTCATGGACGGCGGCGATTATAGCCCCGCGGGTTGACGGCTCGTCCCCAGGCACGGCGGGGAGTGTCCGGTGTCATGCGAGGGGCACTTCCCTCTCCAGGAACCGAACCTAGACTCTGACCTGAGATGGCCGACAGTCTCCCAGCCGACGCAGCCCGCCGACGACGACCGGTGTCGGACTCCCTGCGCGAATACGGCCGGGGCATCGCGGGAGGCCTGCTCTTCAGCCTGCCGCTGCTCTACACGATGGAGGTGTGGTGGGCGGGCTTCACGTCCCATCCGGCCAGCGTGCTGGGCTACCTGATGGCCACGTACGTGCTGCTGCTCGGATACAACCGCTACGGCGGCTTCCGCCGGGACGTGTGCTGGTTCGACGTCTTCACCGACTCGCTGGAGGAGCTGGGGCTGGGGCTGCTCGTGTCGCTGGGAGTGCTCGTGCTCATCGGCCGCATCGGACAGGGCACGTCACTCCAGGAAGCGGTGGGCATGGTGGTGGTGGAGGCCGGCACGGTGGCCATCGGCGTATCCGTGGGCACCGCGCAGCTGGGAGGCCAGCACCGCGAGGAGAACGAGGACGAGGACAAGAAGCGGCTGGAGTCCGCGGATCACGTCCCCGGCCAGCTGGTCATCGCGTTCTGCGGCGCGATGTTGTTCGCGGCCAACGTGGCGCCCACGGAGGAGATCGTGATGATCGCCGTGGAGACACCGCCCTGGTGCCTGCTGGGGCTCGCCGTGCTGTCGCTGCTGCTGGGCGGGCTCATCCTCTTCCAGAGCGACTTCACCCGCGCGCACCGCTTCACGCGCCGCCGCCTGCGCCGTGACGTGCTGGCGGGCACGTTCGTCACCTACGCGGTCGCGCTGCTGTCGAGCACCTTGGTGTTGTGGTTCTTCGGCCGGTTCAACGGCAACGGCCTGAGCATCTGCGTGGCGCAGGTGGTGGTGCTGGGGCTGGCGTCGACGCTGGGGGCTTCGGCGGGGAGGTTGCTCATCCAATCATGAAGACGAATTGGAACTGGCTGGAGGGCGTCGTCTTCATCGCGAGCTGCGTGCTCATGGCGTTGGTCATGGGCTACCTGGCGGTGGACGCATGGACGACGGGCAGCGGCCCGCCGGACCTGACCGTGCAGGTGGGCGCGCCAGTGGCCAGCGAGAGAGCCCGGGAGTGGCGGGTGCCCGTCACGGTGACGAACCACGGCGACACGGCGGCGGAGGAGGTCCGCGTGCGCGTGTCGCTGCGAGGCGGCCGCGAACCGAAGGAAGAGGCGGAGTTCGTGCTGGCGTACGTGCCGCGCCACTCGCAGCGCGAGGCCTGGGTCGCCTTCCGTGAGGACCCGGCTCCCGCGGGCGTGGAGGCACACGCGGTGGGCTTCGCCGCGCCCTGATGCCCGCTGCTATCCTGGCGGCACATGCGCTCCAGGAAGACGTGGTGGTGGGCCGCCGTGCTCGTCCTCGGACTGGGCGTGGCCGTGGTGTGCTTCCGGGAGCCGCCAGGCGGTGACTCCTCCTCGAGCCCGCATGTTCGTGCTGCGGAGACAGAGCGCGCGAGAGCGCGATTCGCCCCGCTGTTGGCTCCGCATGCGGAAGGCTCGCTGCGCATCACCGGCGTCGTGCGCGATGCGCGCGGGCCCGTCGCGGGCGTGCAGGTGTCCGCGTCCCGCGTGGACGCGGACACGCTGTCGGAGCGCCCCTGTCCTCAGCAGCCATCGGACCACCGGCACGCCTCTCCGTGGCTCCATCACGGGAACTGCTGCTTCGTGGAGATGGCCGCTGGGTTCGCACGCTGGGTGGAAGCTCGTGAGGGTGAAGCGCCTGTGGTCGCGCAGACGCTGACGGCGGACGACGGCACGTTCGTGCTCAAGGGCTTGTCCGCCGGGGCCTTCACCCTCTGGGCCCTGGGTGACACGGGCGCGACCGTGCGGCCGGGCATCCCGGCGGGCAGCGACGCGGTGCTGCTGCTGCTGGAGCCGGGCTTCTTTTTCTCCGGCAGGGTCGTCGAAGAGCTCACGCGGGCGCCTGTTCCCGGCGCCCAGGTGACGTTGATCCACGAGGACGGGTCTCGATTCTTCGATGCGCTCACGGACGCACAAGGGCGCTTCCGGGCCGGGCCCCTTCCCGCGGGCCGCTACCTGAAGGTCGCGAGCGCGAAAGGATGGCGGACGAAGTCCTTCGACGACGACGACGTCTGGAGGGACGCGGACACGGACGTGACGCTCGAGCTCCAAAGGCGGACACGGCTGGAAGGACTCGTGCTGACACCCGAGGGACTTCCCGCGAGCGGCCTGGACGTCCATCTGCGTCCCACGGAGGAAGGAGGAGACACGTCGAGCACCCGGACCGATGTACACGGCCGGTTCGTCTTCGAGGAGGTCTCCGTTGCTCCGCAGGAGCTCTGGACCCAAGCCAGGGACGGGACCACCCATGGCGAGGCCTGGGTGACGCCTCCCGGGAACGTGGTCCTCCGGATGAAGCCATCCTGGTCCATGGAGGGGACCGTGAGGGACGAACAGCACAGGCCCCTGGCTGGCGTGCGTCTGCGCGTGAGCAGCCATCGACTGGGCGGCCAGCCCCCTCCCGCGACGCTGACGGATGCGGCGGGCCGCTACCGGCTTGGATTGCTGCTGAACCCCGCGATCAACCTCGAATTGATGCGCGAGCACTACATCGACAGACTCGAGCCCGTCAGCCTTGGGAAGGCCCATGAAGGACCGTGGGACTTCACGCTCACGCGGGCCCAGCAGTTCGAAGGCAGGGTGGTCGACACGGAAGGACTGCCGCTCGCGGGTGCGCAGGTGACGCTCGACATGACCCACGATGTGCCTGAAAGGCTCTTCCGCTCGCACTTCCCCGAGGATGGGATCGCCGAGTCGGACGAGACAGGCCACTTCTTCGTGGACAGCGAGAGGAAGGGCTCCGGCCGGGTGCTTGTCACGGCCCGGGGGTTCCGCTCCGTGCTGCTCCCCGTGGAGGTCCCGTCAACAGGGGTCCGGGTGGTGATGAGCCGCGGCGCTTCCGTGTCCGGCGAAGTCCTGGATGCGACGGGACGCCCCGTGTCCAACGCGAAGGTCTGGCTCTGGAACACCGCGCCGCGGAGTGGAGACGCCCACCGCGCCGACGTGGACGCGCAGGGGGCCTTCTCCCTGGGCGGACTGGAGCCAGGGCACTACGTCGTGGAGGCCCGGCTGCGGACCCCAGGCATCGAGCGCGCCGTGTCGCAACCCCTGGACCTGGAGGAACGGACACAGGCCACCGTGTCCCTGCGCTTCCAGGAAGGGCGCACGGTGCGGGGCATGACGGTCGACAGCGCCGGGCAGCCGGTGCCTGCCGTCCGGATCCAGGCCTGTCTCCTCCTGGAGGACGTCCCCGCGTGGCAGACGGATGCCCCTGACTGTTTCCCCGGCGGAGAGGGCGGCATCCTCTCCGGACTGGATGGCCGCTTCGTCTTCAAGCACCTGACGGCCCCGGCATACCGGCTCATCGCCTGGAAGGAAGGCGAGGCCTTCGCGCCTTCGCGCTCACGAGGCGGGACGCCCGATACCACCGCCCTCCTCGTCACGGCAGGGAAGGAGGACGTCCGGTTGGTCCTGGAGCGCAGACCGCGCCTGCGAGGACAGGTCGTGAGCGACAACGGGACGCCGCTGCCCTGCGAGGTCCGGGAACGCTCCCCGTGGGTCCATGCTCCGGACGGGACGTTCGAGCTCCCACTGCCAGAAGATGGGCCTGCGCGCATCCAGGTGCGGGCGAAGGGATTCCTGGATCTCCAGCGGGAGTTCGTCGTGAGTCCTGGCACGGACATCGACCTGGGAACGCTCCGGATGAGCCGGGGCCGCACGGTACGCTTCAGGGTCCTGGATGAAGCCACCCGCGCACCGCTCGCGGGCGTCAGCGTCGGGTTCGATCCTCTCAGCGACCCACTGACTCCGCTCGGCCACGCGCTGCCATCCCACTACGGGAACCTGGACGCGGAAGGTGGCATTGCATTGGAGGGAGTGCCCTTCGAGAGAGCCTCCTTCTTCATCAGCGTGCACACGAACGCGGAGACCGAAAAGGAGGTTGTGCTGGATGCGACGCAGGAGACCGTCACGGTGCTGGTGCCTGGCCCGGAACGTTGAGTGAGGCGAACGGCTATCGTGCGACTTCGGATTCGAGGAGACGCGGCGCATGCGGAGGGGAAAGCAGGCAATAGGCTTCACGGTCGCGGTCGTCGTCGGACTGTTGCTCCTGGGCTTCTTCGTCCTGCGCGAGCATGGGAGTGCTCCAGGTCCTGCGTCCCAGCACTCCACCAAAGCCTCCCGATTCGTCACCGGCCCCCATGCGAAGCAGGCTCCCGCCACGGGAAGCCCGCGCATCACCGGCGTCGTGCGCGATGCGCGCGGGCCCGTCGCGGGCGTGCGCGTGTTCGCGTCCCGAGCAGAACCCGAGGTCACGCTGTCGGAGCGCTCCTGCCCTCCTTCCGAGGATGCACCCGCTGAATCTCCGCCCCGGCTGATGGAGTGCTGGAACGAAGCCTTCGATGAGCTGGTGGATCAGATCGGCAAGCGTGAAGGAGAAGCCCCCACCGTCGCGGAGACCCTCAGCGCGGAGGACGGCACCTTCGCCCTGGACGGACTTCCCGACGGAACGGTCACGCTCCAGGCCTCCAGCGGCCTGAGAGTGGCGATGCTCCCGGACGTGGCGACGGGTCAGCAGGACGTGGTCCTCGTGCTCGATGAAGGCCTCTTCTTCGAGGGCGCGGTCCTGGACGATGTGCTGGAAGGCAAACCCATCACGGGTGCCCGCATCACCGTCTTCACCCGGGAACACACGCGATTCTTCCCCGCGACCAGCGGCGCGGATGGACGCTTCCGCATCGGGCCGGTACCGCCGGCCGACCATGGCATCCTCATCACGGCCCCGGGGTTCAGTCCGCTCCTTGAAATGGAAGCGGATCCGCTGAAGGACACCTTCGTCCTGGATCGCCCCGCGAAGTTCGCGGGCACGGTCGTGACGGCGAAGGGAGCTCCCGCACCCGGCATCTCCGTCCGCCTCCACACCCCCAGCCTCGCCCCTGAATCGCGCACCACCCTCACGGATGCGCGGGGACGCTTCTCCTTCCCGTCCAGCGAAGGCGTGCTCGCCCAACTCTTCGCGGAGACCCCGGCGCGCGACGGCTTCGCGACCCTCGGGACCGAGCCGCGCGAGGACGTGGTCCTCACGCTCGGGCCCGGCATGTTCCTCCAGGGCACCGTCAGCGACGAGAGCGGCAACCCGATTCCCGGCGCCCGGGTCGAGGCCTTTCGCCTCGATGAGGACGCACCGTCGCAGCGACGCAAGACTGTCACGGATGCCCGGGGACATTACCGGCTGGGTCCCCTGTTCCGGCTGCCGCATTTCGTGGCGGCCCGCGCCGAGCGCCACGTCGACAGGACAGAGGAGCACGAGGAGCCCGAACAGACCGAGGTGTCGCTCGACTTCACCCTGCCGCGTGCTGTCTCCGTGGAGGGCGTCCTCGTCGACGAAGCGGACCAGCCGCTCGCGGGCCTCGAAGTCCAGCTGCGTCCGGGCGTGGCGCCGAGGCTCTCCCCCTACCTGGGCGTCATCACGGACTACACCGTGACGGACGAAGCCGGACGCTTCCTCCTGGACGCGAAGGAGGCGGGCGCCGCGTGGCTGGACGTCAGTGGCACGAACTTCATTCCCCAGCGCGTCAACGTGACGCTTCCGTCGAGCAAACTGCGGCTGGTGCTGCGCCAGGGCGCGAGCGTCGCCGTCACCGTCCTGAGCGCGACGGGGGCGCCGGTGCGGGACGCCCGGGTGACGCTCTGGCAGCGCGACGCGCGCGGAGCAGCCGACCATGCCGGCGGCACCGACGCTCGGGGCCAGGTCACACTCCAGGGTGTTCCTCCGGGCAGGTACGTGGCGGAGGCCCTCGCTCCAGGAAGGGCCGTGGACGTCCATGCCTCACAATCGCTTGAGGTCCTGCCGGGAGAGGCGCCGTCCGTGACGCTGCGGATGGAGGAAGGCCGGACCCTGCGGGGCGTGGCCGTGACGTCTCAGGGCCGGCCCCTGCCCGGGGTCCACCTTCGCGCGAAAGTCCTGGACGCGGACCGGCCTCTCTACCGTTACAGTGGCGAAGGGTACAGGACCAGGGCGGAGCGGCGCGCCGAGGGTGTCCACACGGATACCGAAGGCCACTTCCTCCTGCGCTCGCTGAGCGCCTCCCGCTATGAGCTCACCGCGTCGCTCCAGGATCATTACCTGGACGCCCGGGCCTCGCAGGGCGTCCGCGCTGCCGAGTACGAGGCCGCCGTGGTGGACCGGGACACAACGGAAGTCCGCCTGGTGATGCGGCGCATCCCTCATGTGCGGGGCCGGGTGGTAGCGGAGGGCGGCGCGAGGCTGGCGTCCTTTGTCGTGAACGACCACGAGTACACGGACCCGGATGGCCGCTTCGACCAGCAGCTGATCGAAGTGAGCGGCCCCCAGAGGATCGTGGTGCAAGCCCGCGGGTTCGCGCCGGTGGACCGCACCGTCACACCGGACGGAGAAAGCGACCTGGACCTCGGCACGCTCACGCTGACGCGAGGGAGGACCCTGAAGGTGTTCCTGCGCGAGGCAGCGACGGGGGCGCCGTACACCGGACGCGTTCGCGACGATTCAGGCCAGGAGACGACGGTGGCCGTCAGCTATCACGTCGAAGAAGACGGCGTCGTGGACGGCCCGTCCTTCCGGGCGCCGAGGCAAGCCGTGCCCTCGAAGGACGGCTCGCTGCTGCTGGAGCAGGTGCCCACCACGGCGTGCACGCTCGAGGTGGACACCGAGTTCCACCTGCCGCTGCGCGTGACGGTGGGCGCGGAGGTGGAGCACCTCACCCTCTCGCTCGAGAAGGGCGCCCGCGTGACGGGCCACGTTCGCGACGCGCAGGGCCAGCCCGTGAAGGCCCAGCTCATCTTCACGCGACCCGACGGCTCGGATTTTCGACGTAAGCCCGGCCCGGGTGACTTCACGCTCGCGGTCATTCCTCCGGGGCTCTACACGGTGGATGTCTGGCCAGAGGAGCGGACGAATGAAGTCATCTTCCAGCCCCGCGTGGTGCGAATCCCCAGCAGTGGCGACGTCACGCTCGAATTCGACGCCCTGGGCGCGGGCACCACCGTCACGCTCCGGCTGCCGGAGGATGTCGACACCGCGTTCCTGCTGTCCGGACGGGCCCCCACTCCCAACAACAGCAGGGCCTTCGACTACCTGATCCATCAGCAGCACCCCTTGACCGAATGGACCGGCACGTCCGTCACGTTCC
Source organism: Corallococcus sp. AB030 (assembly GCF_003668965.1). NCBI lineage: Bacteria > Pseudomonadati > Myxococcota > Myxococcia > Myxococcales > Myxococcaceae > Corallococcus > Corallococcus sp. AB030. The sequence goes on along the minus strand of NZ_RAWQ01000194.1, from coordinate 9,590 downwards.
GCCGTGTGCCCGCCGGCCACTACACCGTCATCGCGGGCAACCGCGGCCAGGAGCGCATCCACCGCGAAGAGCTGGACGTGCCCGCCGAAGGCACCGTGTCCCGCGACGTGAAGCCGGTGTGGATGCCCCTCGCGCGCTGACTCACGCGCTATCCTGCCGCGCATGGGGAACGGCGGACCTGGGGGATTGAAGCCTTGGATGGGAGGAGCCGCGCTGGCTGTCGTCGCGCTCCTCGCGTTCCTGCTGTGGAACACCCAGGCGCCTTCGTCCGTGAAGGACTCGCCCGTGACCACGGTGTCGTCCGCGCAGAAACCCGTGGCCCGGCCGACACGGGTGACCACGCCCCCACGTCCCGCGGGAACCGCGCGCATCACGGGTCGCGTGCAGGGAACCCATGGCCCGGCCGCGGGCGTGCGCGTCTCCGCGTCCCGCGTGGAGCCCGGGGTCACGCTGTCGGAGCGGTCCTGTCCCAATCCTTCCGGCCAGGACGACGCACGGGCTCCGGCCCTCAAGAGCGGCGCGTGCAGCTTCGACTCCGAGCGCATGCAGTGGGAGTCCGTGGAGGCCCGCGACGGCGAAGCCCTCGTGTTCGCGGAGGCGGCCACTGACGAGGAGGGCCGCTTCGTATTGGAGGGATTGCCCGAGGGCCTCATCACGCTCTGGGCCCTGGGCGACACGGGCGCGGTGTCGCAAGGTGGCGTGGCGGTGGGCTCGAACGACGTGACGCTGACGCTGGAGCAAGGCGTCCTCTTCGAGGGAACCGTCACGGACACGGACCGGAAGACGCCCATCCCAGACGCGCGGGTGACGCTCGTCTCCCGCTGGCATACGCGCTTCTTCGACGCGTCCACCGACGACGAGGGCCGCTTCATCGTGGGCCCCCTGCCCCAGGGCGACTACGCCGCCTTCGTCACCGCCGAGGGCCGGTCCCCGTGGTTCCAGCCGGAAGTCGAATCACCCACCGCGATGACGACCGTGGTGCTCGCACGTGTGCTCGCCCTGACGGGACAGGTCCTCTCGGCGGAGGGCGCGCCGGTGCCGGGCATCCTGGTGCACCTCGAAGGCGACACCGCGACGGCGTCCACCCAGCGCACCACGACCGATGGAGAGGGACGCTTCCGGTTCACCGCGCCCGCCGTCCTCCACCAACTCACCGCGGAGGCCGGGGGCGCGTTCGCCACACTGGACGTGACACCACCCCTGGAGCACGTGGAGCTGCGGCTCCAGCCCGGCGTGTTCATCACGGGCACGGTGCGAGACGACGCAGGCCACCCCATCTCGAACGCACGCGTGGAGACCTACCGCGAGGACGGCGGTCCCGTCGCCGCCGAGGCAACCACCGTGACGGACGCCGCGGGCCGCTACCAACTGGGCCCCACGCGTCCCGGGCCGCATACCTTCCGGATCCTCGCGCCCCACCACCTGGACGTGGAGCTGCAGGCCCAGAAGCTCCAGCAGGGCATGGCGCCCCTGGACTTCACGCTCCGGCGCGCGCAGAGCGTGGAGGGCCGCGTCGTCGACACGTCGGGCGCTCCGCTCGAGGGCATCCTCCTGTCGCTGTCTGGCAGATTCGGCGACGGTGACGGCATCGACTCGGGTGGCGCCCTGCGCTCGGATGCCACCGGGCACTTCGTCCTGGACGTGAAGCGCGCGGGGACAGGTGAGCTGTCCGTGGAGGATCCGTCCTTCCAGCCTCAAACCCTCGCGGTGCGCGTCCCCTCGCGGGATGTCGTCGTGGTGCTGGACCGGGGCGCCTCCGTGTCCGGCACCGTCTCCGATTCGCGAGGGCTGCCGCTGCGGGGAGCCACCGTGACGTTGGGGACGGAGGCGAAGGAGGACACGCCATACGAAGAGCCGCGTCAGACCCTCACGGACGAACAGGGCCGCTTCCAGCTGCAAGGGATTGCCCCAGGCACCTATCTCCTGGGGGCCGTCGTCCAGGGAGACCTGATGGACGCGTCGGTGTCCCAGTCCATCACCTTCAAGGCGCGTGAACACCGGGACGTGTCCCTGCGCCTGGAAGCAGGCCGTGAGCGCTCCGGCATCGCGGTGGATGGGAAGGGCCAGCCGCTCGGGGGCGTCATCCTCATCGCGGTCTTCCTCGATAGCGATTCATCCGATCCGCGAGCCACCGATGACGAGTGGCCTCCTGGCCTCCGCACGGGCCCGGACGGACGCTTCACCTTGCGCGGGCTCGTGGCTCCTCGCTACGCGCTGATAGCCCAGCTGCCGGGCTACACCTTCCGTCCCAGGCGCTCCCAGGGAGGAGAGCCCGCACCGGAGTTCGGAGGCATCTGGGTGGACTCCAGCGAGGCGCCCCTCCAACTCGTGCTGGAGCGCGACGGACGCATCCGGGGCCGCGTCGTGGATCCGGGAGGACAGGCCGTCACCTCGTTCAAGGTGACGGGCACGGACCTCAAGGACTTCGAACAGTCCACCGGGTTGCCGGACGGTGCCTTCGTCGTCCCATTCACCGCCGCGGGCCCTACGCTCCTGACCGTGACGGCCCCCGGCTTCATGCCGCTGAAGCGCCCCGTGAACCTGACGGAGGGCGTGGACGTGGACCTGGGCGTGCTGACGCTCGACCCCGGCTGGACGCTGCGGCTCGCCGTCCACGACGCGGAGACCGGCGAAGCCCTGGCCCAGTTGGAGTCCTTCCGCGCGACCATCACCGAGCCAGGGGACTCCGACGTCGCCCGCGCGATGGCGCGTCCCCGAAACGTCTCCCTTCGCGACGGCGTCTACACCCTGTCGCAGCTGCCGCCCCCGCCCTTCACCCTGGCGCTCCACAGCCGCAATGCGCGCCCCTTCGAGCAGGAGGTGACGGCCCGCGTGGACACGCTCACCGTGGCCCTGGACCGCGCCGCGACGGTGAGGCTCCTGGCCCGGGACACGAACGGTACGCCCCTGCCCGCGCTCGTCTCGCTGAAGGAGGTGGGGAGATTTCCCATGACCCGCTACCAGGACTTCGCCCCGGGGGGCACGCTCGTCATCCGGGGCGTCGAAGCCGGCGAGTACCTGCTGGATGCACGCGCCGCCGACCCGGACGAAGGGCCCCGCTTCACGCCCCGGAAGGTGCTGATTCCCCCCCGGGGTGACGTGACCTTCACCGTGGAGGCCGCCCCTCCGTGAAGCCACGCGGCCCCCAATGAAAACGGCGGCCTTCCCTGGGGAAGGCCGCCGCTCTCACTGCTTCGGGCTCCGGACTACTGAGCGGTGGTGATGGTGCCCACCGCCACGTTGATGGTCTGCAGCGAGCCGGAAGCCGGCAGCGCGTGCGCCTTGAGGACGGTCAGCGGCACCAAGGTACCGGCCGGCGTCTCGGCGGTGGCCTTCACGGTCAGCGCCACGGACAGCAGCGCGCCGTTGTACGCGTGCGCCGGAGCGCCCTTCTGGTACACGCCCACGCTCAGCGTGCTGCCCTTCACGCCCGACTTGAGCAGCTGGGGCGCGGCGCCAAGGTCGTAGCCAGCGTTAGCCACGTACTCGGTGCCGTCCACGGTGGACCAGGCCGCGGTGGCCGCATCCAGCCCCAGCGTCAGGTCCGCGCCGCGGCCGGACTGGCCCGTGGGGCCCACCAGGTCCAGCACCAGCGTGTTGCCCGAGGACAGGGTGGCGTTGCGAACCAGGCGCCAGCCCGTACCCGTGGGGTCCACGTACTTCACCGTGCCGGCGACGGGCACGGTGATGGTGGCGGAGTCCTTCTTCGACGCATCCGCCACGCTGGTGGCCGTCACGGTGAACGTGCCCGGCTTGTTCGGCGCGGTGTACACGCCCGCGCTGGTGACGTTGCCGTTGGCCGAACCACCCTCCACGGACCAGGTCACCGCGACGACGGAGGTGCCCGTGACTTCGGCCGTGAGGTTGACGGAGGTCCCCTGGTCCACGGTGGCCGTCTTCGGAGAGACCGTCACCGCCACCGTCGGGACGACGATGTCGCCCACGGTGAGGGTGGCCGAGTCGGACTTCGTCGGATCCGCCACGCTGGTGGCCGTCACGGTGAACGTGCCCGCGCGGCGCGGCGCCCGGTACACGCCCGTGCTGCTCACGGTGCCGTTGTCGTCACCGCCCACCACGGACCACTGCACCGCGACGTTGTTGGTGCCGGTGACCTGCGCGGACAGCGAGAAGGCGGCATCCTGCGCCACCGTGCCCGTCTTCGGAGTGACACTCACCACCACCGTCTCGACGACGACGGGGTCCACCCGGATGGTGGCCGTGGCCTTCTTCGCCGGGTCCGCCACGCTGGTGGCCGTCACGGTGAACGTGCCCGTCTTCTTCGGCGCGCGGTACACGCCCGTGGTGCTGACGTAGCCGTTCGCGTCGCCACCCTCCACGGACCACTGCACCGCCAGGTTGTTGGTGCCGGTGACCTCGGCCGTCAGCTGGACCGTGCCATCCCAGGTGGTGGTGCCCGACGAGGGGCTCACCGTCACCTTCACCTCCCCGACGACGACCGGCTCCACCGTGATGGCGGCGGAGCCCTTCTTCGTCGGGTCCGCCACGCTGGTGGCCGTCACGGTGAACGTGCCCGGCGTGTTCGGCGCCGTGTACCGGCCCGTGCTGCTGACGGTGCCGTTCGCGTCGCCACCCTCCACGGACCACTGCACGGCCGTGATGGAGGAACCGGAGACTTCCGCCGTCAGGTCCGCGACGGTCCCCTGACCGATGGTCGCCACCTCCGGCGTCACCTTCACGATGACCGTCGGAGTCGGAACTGCCTCCACCTTGACGGTGGCCGTGTCCTTCTTCGAGGTGTCCACCGCGTTGGTGGCCACCACGGTGTACGTGCCGGCCTCGGCCGGCGCGGTGTAGATGCCCGAGCTGCTGATGGTGCCGTGGGAGTCGCCTCCCTCCACCGACCAGAGCACGCGCGGGTCCTTCGCGTCCTTCACCGAAGCGCTGAAGGTCGACTTCTCACCGGCCTTCACCGTGACGGTCTTCGGAGTCACCGTCACCGGCCCCGTGTCGGGGTCGGAGCAGGCCGCCAGCGCCCCAATCAGGAGCGGAACAATGAGCTTCATCCACGTTTTCATGGGGGATTACCGTCCGAACTGGCTGACGAAGAGGGTGATGTCGTTGTCGTTCACAGAGCCGGCGCCGTCGAGGTTGGTCTCCTCGGAGCCGTTGGTGCCGTAGTCCTGCGCGAGCAGGCCCATGTCCTCTCCGTCCACGACGTTGTCGCCATTGATGTCGCCCGTGTAGACCTGGATGGCCGCCACGGCCTTCGCCGTCGGTACCACGACGCTCGCCGCGGACACGTGGCACAGGCCACGGGCCACCGGCGCGGCGTAGACGCCGTCCGTGCCGACGGTGCCGCAGACGCGGCCCTCCGCCACGGACCAGCTCACCGCCGTGTTCACCGCGTTCGCCACGTTCGCCTGCAGCGCGACGGAGTTACCCACCGGCACCACGAACTGCGCCACCACGAACTCCACCGTGACGGGCAGGAGCGTGAAGGGGGTGCTCGCCTTGGACCAGTTGCCGTAGGCGTCGTACGCCACCGCCTCGAGGATGTGCTCCCCCGGCGCCAGCGGAATCGGGAACAGCGGCAGCGTGTACGGCTCGTACGAGGTCCGGCCCTTCAGGGCGCCGTCCACGTAGAACTCCACGTACGCCACGCCCGTGTCGTCGGTGGCCTCGGCCCGCATCGCGTAGGTCTCGAACAGGCCCTCCACGCTGGCGGTGATGTGCGGCGCGCCCTGGTCCTGGACGGTGGAGTTGCGCACCTCGAAGGTCACCGTGCGCTCCGTCGTGTTGCCGGCCTTGTCCGTGGCCGTCGCCTTGAACGTGTGCGGGCCGTTGGACAGGGTCTTCGTGTCGAACGCGGTCGCGTAGATGCCCTGGACGTCCGTGAAGGAGCTCACCGGGGCGTCATCCACCTGGAACGCGAGGCTGGACGTCCAGACGTCGTCGCTCACGGTGGCCGTGAGCTGCACCGTCCCGTAGCTGCCTTCGACCGCCACGGCGAGCGTGGGGGCCTGGATATCCGCCTGGGTCGAGGTGACCAGGTTGACGTCGTCCACGAAGTACTGGGTGACTCCGCCCGGGATCTGCGGGGCCGCCGTCTGGTCCGCGTCGAAGAACAACTGCACCGTCTGGCCCTTGTACGCGGTCAGGTCGAAGCGGTGCTGGCGGTACTCCCCGCCGGTGTCATCCACGTTGGAGAGCGTCTTCAGCGTCGCCAGCTCGGTGCCGGCGGAATCCCGCACCTTCGCGCTGATGGTGTGGTGGGGCAGGCCGTCGGAGAACGCGCCGTTGTACATGCGCAGCCAGAAGCTGAAGATGGCCGAGGTCGCGGTCGCCGGGATGGCCACGGACTGACGGACGGAGTGCCGCGCCGGACCCGCGTTCGTATAGAAGACGTACATGCGGCTGCCCGTGTGCGCGAAGGACGCGCTGGACAGGATGCCCGTCGAGCCCGACTGCGTCGTCGCGCTCGTCCAGCTCCCGGTGGTCTCGAAGCTGGGATTGAGCACGCGCTGGGTGGAGGTGGTGTCCACGTAGAACGTCACCGCGGGAGAGTCCCCCACGTTGCCGTCCGCGTCCGTGGCCCGGGCGACGAGCGTGTGCGGACCGGCCGTCAGCGTGGCGAGGTTGACGGCCCGGGTGAACGACTTGACCGAGTTGCCCAGCGACGTGCCGTCGACGAGGAACTCCACCGCGTTGACGAAGCCGTTGTCGGACACGTCCGCGAAGTAGCCCACGCGCGTGCCGGAGAAGACCACGCTGGCCTTCACCCGGGGCGTCTCGGCATCCGCCGCGCGGATGACGCGCAGCGAGAAGTCATCCGCCTGGAAGTTGGTGGCGAGCGAGGCGTTCTCGCTGCCCTCCAAGAAGATGCGCACCGTCTGGCCCGCGTAGGCCGTCAGGTCCAGGCTCTGCTGCGCATAGCCCAGCGTCGCGTCCAGGTTGGACCACGTCGCCACCGTCCCCAGCACCGTGCCGGAGGTGTCGCGCACCTGCAGCGTCAGCGTGTCGCGCACGGCGGTGGTCGTCGTCTCGGCGGTGCTGATGTTGAGGAAGAAGGTCAGCGCGGCCTTGGTGACGCCGGCGGGAATGGTGACGTCCTGCCACAGCCGGTCGACGTGCGTCGTGCCATAGCCGTTGAGCCACGCGAAGCCCTGGCCGTTGCGCGGGCCGGAGGCGACCGGGTAGTTGATGTTCGACGGGTCATCCGTCCAGCCCAGGGTGTCCTGTTCGAAGCCCGGGTTGATCAGGAGCTGTTCGAAGCTGTTGGAGACGGTGAAGCTCGCCGGAGCGGACGCGGTGGAGTTGCCGGCCGCGTCGAACGCGACCGCCACCAGCGCGTGGGCGCCGTTGGTCAGCGAGGTGGCGTCCAGCAGGAGCTGGAACGGCTGGGCGGAGACGTTCCCCGCCAGGGCGCCGTCGACGTAGAACTCCACGCGGGCCACGCCGACGTTGTCGTCGGCCTGCGCCTTCAGCTGGATGTCAGGCGCGCTGCCAGAGACGCTCGCGGTGACGGTGGGGGCCGTGCGGTCGTCGTACGTACCGGCGGTGTAGCCCACGTTGATGGCCGCGAAGGCGTTCTGCACCGCGCGGTACTCGTTGGACTGGGAACCGAAGAGGTCCGCCGCGGCCTGGAGGCTGCTGGTGCGGGCCGACAGGTAGTTGGACGCCGGGAACAGGTAGACGGTGAGCGCGCGGTACCAGATGGCCGCCGCCTTGTCGTTGCCGATGCCCCTCATGCCTGCGGGCAGGTAGGTGCTGGAGAAGTCGGTGCTGATCGCCAGCGGCTGCACGCCCTGGGACAGGAAGTAGAAGGCGCGGTTCATCGGGCCGCTGCTGTAGTGCACGTCGATGTTGCCAAGGCCCGGGAACCAGGCGTCCACGCTCGCGCCGTCCAGCGACGGGCGGAACATGATGCGCAGCGGGAACGCGCTGAGCTGCTCGCCCATGAGCCAGTTGCCGCCGGTGTCACCAATGGAGCTGCCGCGGCCGTTGGCCACCCAGAACTCCGTCAGGGCGCCGAAGATGTCGGAGCTGGCCTCGTTGAGGCCGCCGGACTCGCCGTCGTAGATGAGGCCGGCCGTGTGCGAGGTGACGCCGTGGGACATCTCGTGGCCCGTCACGTCGAGCACGCCCAGGGACTTGAAGCCGCCGGCGGCCGGGAACGAGCCGTCGCCGTAGCTCATGCAGAAGCAGCCGTCGCTCCAGAAGGCGTTGTTGTAGAGGTTGCTGGCGTGCACCCGGTTGTAGGTGGGCGAGCCGACGCCGTCGATGCCGTCGCGGCCGAGGATCTTCTTGTAGAAGTCCCAGGTCGCCAGCAGGCCGAAGTGCGCGTCGACGGCGGCCGTCTGGCCGTTGGTGCTCAGGGTGTTGTTGGCACCGACGATGTAGTTCTGCCCGTCGCCCCAGACGTTGTCGGCGTCCGTGTAGAGGGTCAGCGTGGGGACGACGCCGTTCTGCACGGCGGCGTGGTTGACGTCGTAGGTCCGGATGCCCTCGCCGCCAGCGCGCGTGACGTCGCGCAGCTCGAAGAGGCCCTGGGCGTTCTGGAAGACGTCCAACGGGACGTCACCGCTGTATTGCGAGTGGCCGAGGCCCTTGGCGGCGGCCGTCTGGAGCGAGTTCCACTGCTTCAGCACGTCGCCCGACTGCGCGTCGATGATGAAGTCCGTGTGCTTGACGCCGTCCTTCGCGTTCTCCAGCTCGGTGTGCACGTGGTACGCGAGCCGGTAGGCGACGACCTGCGTGTCGAAGTCCGCCGCGTTCTGCTCCGCGACCGGCTTGCCGGGGTAGCGGTTCACGAGCCGCGTCTGGGGATAGACGATGAGCTCGCTCTTCGGCGTGACGGCGAGCTCGCCCTTGGGCGCCAGCTCCTGGGTGGCCTTCGCCGCCGCGGACTTCGCGTCCAGCGCGGGCGTCACGCCCAGGCGGATGCCCTTGCGCAGGCCTTCGGTGGTGATGCGGATGTCCCCCGCGGACAGTCCCTGGTGGGTGATGGCCACGGCGCCCCACACGGGGACGCCCTGGTACGTCTGCTCGAAGCGCGCGTGCGTCTGACCAAAGGCGTCCGTGCTGGAGCTGGCCAGCTGGAAGTCGTCCCGCGAGCTCAGGCCAAGCTGGAGGCTCTGTGCCTTGAGGCTTGCCAGGGACTGCGCCACACGCGCTGGCTCCCGGACCTGGAGCTGCATCAGCGTGGAGGGGGCAACAGGGGTGAGTTTCTCAGCCGCGAGGGATGAACTCGCCGAAACGAGGCCGGCGAGGAGCAGAGGCCACTGGGGCCACGGCTTGGGCATGGAATTGACTCCACAGCATGCAGGGGAACTCCCGCCGGCAGCACCCATGGGGGCGTGCTACCGCCGGAAGGATCACGCTCATGGCGGAGGGGCTGGACTGACTCAGACCTTTACCCCCCGTGGGTTCCACGTTCAGCGTAATTGTCCGCCAGTATACAGCGTCCACATCCCAAGGAAATGGGGGGGGGGGACCCTGATGCTCCTCCGCCCCAGGATTTCTTGAGACACCTATCTGGGGGAATAACCTCCCCCTCGCGAGGTGGATGTGAAGAAGCAACAGAAGCAGGACAGGACGGCGGAGCGCGGTCGGTTCTCGGCGAAGCGGAA
>NZ_RAWQ01000193.1:0-21232 GCF_003668965.1 Corallococcus sp. AB030 | reverse complement strand
CAGTCTTGTCAACACGGGCACGTCCCGGAGCCCGGCGGGCGGCCAGGCGGGCATCCGTCGGGGCGGGTGGGTGGCCCCAGGGGACAGCGGTCCTAACTTCCCGGACGGGCAGGCGCGGACTTCCTCGCGCCCGAGGGGGAAACCATGACGGGCTTCAAGCGCGCGGTGGGATTGGGACTGTTGGTGGGTGGCGCCCTGGGAGGTTGGGGCTGCGGCAGGGAGCAGCCCTCGGAGGAGACGCAGGGGTTCCAGGACCCCGTCCAGCTCCAGCACCGCTCCCGCGCTGAACCGGCCGGTAAAGCGGCGAGCAGCCCGCTGCGCGATGAGGGCGGCGGCAAGCCGTACAACAGTGACAGCCTGGGCTCGCTGGGCGGCGGTACCGCGGCCCCCCACCGGATGGAGGGGAACACCGGCATGGGCCAGCGGACGGGTGGCAGCGGGGAGCTGGGCACGGGGCTCGCGGAGAGCTACCGGGGCACGGCCTCGGAGGGCACCGGTGGCTCCGGGCGCGACGCGGGCACGGAGATGATGGACGCGGGCACGCGGCGTTGAGGCACGCCACCTGAAGAGGGCGTCCTCGCGGGCGCCTCCTAGTCCTGGCGGCGCTTCACGTTCTTCAGCTGTTCATGCAGGTCCTTCACCTGCTTGAGGGTCGGCGTCTCACTGCCGCCCACGGCGAAGTCGTCCGCCAGCCTGTCGAAGAGCGTGCACTGCATCGACATGGCCTCGCAGCCATGGTTGTTCTTGAGCATCCGGTGGAGCGCCTTCGTCTGCGTCCATTCCTTTTCCAACTCCGGAGGGAGGCTGCTCTCCTTGACGGGAGCACGGGTCGGCGCGGCGCGCTTGCCGGGGCGTGACGGCGCCGCCTTCTTCGCGGCGGGAGCGGCGGCGCCCGGCGCCGGCGGCGCCTCCGTGCCGAGCAGGACGTCCAGTTCCACCTCCTGCGCGTCCGTGGAATCCGGCTCGGTGGGGGCCTGCGTGGACTCCGCCGGCGCGGTGGTGGGCGCCGTGGCCACGTTCTGGGCAGGAGGCGCGGGCGGACGCCCCTGGGGGTTCGCGGGCCGCGTGGGGATCTGCTGCACCGGGGTGGGCGGAGGCGGCGTCGACGTGCGCGACTGCTCCAGGCCCACGGCCACGCGCAGCTCGGGGACGAAGTAGAGCCCCGCGCCCACGATGGACAGCGCGACGACCATCAACAGAATGAACACCAGCGCCGAGCGCAGCGCCCCGCCCTTGCGGACCGGCGCTGGCTCGCGCCGCGCGGCACGCGGCGGCTCCGAGGGTTCCGGTCGCACCGGCACGGCCTTGCGCCGGGTCGCGTCGTCGCGCGTCGCGCGCGCGGTGGACGACTCGTCCGGATCCGCGGCGGGCGCGGGGGCGCGGGTGACGGCGCGCATGCTCGACGCGGTGCTGGAGCGCGGGGGCGGCGTGCCCGGCGACGAACCGCGCACGGCGCGCCGGGACCCGGTGCGGCCCCGGGCCGGCGCGGTGGGGCCGGTGTCGGCCTCACGCTTGCCGGTGGAAGGGGAGGTCTCGCGCAGCTGCGCCTCGTCCAGCATCACCCGGGCCTGCGGCTCCTCGCGGCGCGAGGCACGGGGCATGGAGATGCGCGGGTGCGTGTCCGCGTCGCCCTCGCGCGCGGCCGGGGCGTCGTCCGGCTCCGCGGAGATGTACGGCACGCTGGAGTCCGCCTCCAGGGCGCGGGCATCCACCGAGACCAGGTCCTCCGACGGCCGCGTGTCCTGCATCGTGGGCCGGGGAGTCGGACCCGAATCGAGCGGCTCGGAGTCCCGCGAGTCCTCTTCGGCCTCGAAGGAGTGCAAGGCGCCGGACTGGATGGAGGGCACCTGGATGGTGGGCGCCGCGTACGACGGCAGCGGCACTGACGCTGGAGCCGGAGCCGACCGGTTGCCATTCGACGGCGTCGTCACGCCGGGGCGCGAGGACGCCAGGGACGGCATCGCGGCCGTGGGGCGCTGGCCTTCCGGGACGCGGGCTTCCACGGCACGCGCGGACTCGGCGGCGCGGGGCGCATCGAAGCCGCGGGACGGCTCGGAAGCCCGGGGCGAATCGAAGCCCCGCGACGACTCCGACGCGCGCACCGACTCGTAGCTCGGCAGGGGCTCCGAGGCGCGAGCCGCATCGAACGCGGACGGCGGCGCGGGACGGCTGCCGTTCGACGGCGTCATGGCTCCAGGGCGCGCGGACGACAGGGACGGCATCGCGGAGGTGGGGCGCTGCCCCTCCGGGATACGCACCTCCGCGGCGCGAAGCTCGGCTCCCGCGGAGCGGCCTCCCTCGGGGATGGGCTCCGGCCACGGATAGGCGCTCTCGGGAAGCTCCTCGTCATCGGCGAACGGGCCGTCCGGCGGAGGCGGCGGCTCCATGAATGGCAGCGACTCACCCGCCGATTCGAACCGCGCCGCCCCGGAGTCGAAGGAAGGCAACGGCGGAGGCGCCACCGGCCGCGACGCATCCACCGGCACGACGGGAACGGGGCCATCCGCGGGCCGCACGGCGGGAATCGGCGCCATCGGAGGAGGCGGCACGCCCCGCGGGCCCACCGAATCGGAGAAGGGCAACGAAGCGCCCCGCCCTCCCGCGTCCGCGAACGGCCGCGACACCGGCACGTCCGGCACTGGAGGCGCGTCACGCGACGGCATTGCCGGCCCCGCGTACGGCAGCGACGTGGCGCGCGGCGCGGTGGGCTCCCCGTGCGGCTCGGAGGCCTGCAGCGCGTCCGCCCGGGGCGCGGTGGGCTCTCCCAGCAGCGGGGCCGGAACATCCGCCTCCACGGCGCGGTCCGAGGGAAGCCGGATGGCCGGCAGGCCCTCGAGGATGGTGGGCCGGTCCATCGCGTCCTGGCGGACCTCCACCGTGAGCGACGGCTCCGACGACGCGGGGCTGGGCCGCATCTTCGCGCGGGCCGCCTCCTCCAGCGCCTCCACCGGGAACGCGGGACGCGTGGACTCGTCCACCATCACGCCGGGGCGCGTCTCACCGTCGTCGCGCGCGCCGCCGCCGTCCTCGCGGCTCCGGGGCGTGGGATGGAAGGACAGGGGCTCCACCGGACCATCCAGGCGGATGGTCTTGGGCGGCAGCGTGGCCGCCGGCATCGTCGGGCGCGGCGCGGGGCCCAGCGCCTCGTACGTGCCGCTGGCGCGCACGTCGCGCGACACCTCGCGCAGGGACGTCAGCAGGCGCCGCTCGGACTGGTAGTCCGCGGAGAACAGGTCGCGCATGAAGCGGCTGACGCTCTCCGGGCCCGCGCTGGTGTCGATCTCCGTCAGGCACGCCTGCAGGCGCACCCGGAAGTCCTCCGCCGTCTGGAAGCGCTGGCCCGGCTCCACCGCCAGCGCCTTCGCCACCAGCTGCGACACCGCCGGCGGCGTCAGCGGCTCCACGTCACTGAGCGGCGCCACCTTCGGGTTCGCCACCGCGGACATCAGTTCGCCCGGCGGAAGCGCGTCGAAGGGGTTCTTGCCGGAGATGAGCTCGTAGAGGCACAGGCCCGCCGCGTACAGGTCGCTGCGGCGGTCCACCGGCTGGTGCCGGGCCTGCTCGGGCGACATGTAGAGGAACTTGCCCAGGATGATGCTGGGGTTCGTCTTCGCCGCCGACAGCCGGCTCTTCGCCAGGCCGAAGTCGATGACCTTCACCTCCCCCTCGTAGGAGATGAGGATGTTCTGCGGCGAGATGTCCCGGTGGACGAGCTTCAGCTCCTTCTCTTCCTCGTCCCGCTTGCGGTGCGCGTACGCCAGCGCGTCCAGCACCCGGCCCATCACGTACAGCACGAAGGTGAGCGGCAGCGGCGTCTGCCTGTCGCGCACGCGCGCGGCCACCTTGCGCAGGTCCTTGCCGTCCACGTACTCGAGGGCCATGTAGGCCTCGCCCTCGTGCACGCCCATGTCCAGCACCTGCGCGATGGACCCGTGCCCCAGCCGCACCAGCGTGCGCGCCTCACCGACGAAGCGGTCGACGAAGTCCTGGTCCTCCGCGAACTGCGGCAGGATCTTCTTGATGACGCACAGCTTCTCGAAGCCCTGCGCGCCCTCCAGGCGGGCGAGGTAGATCTCCCCCATGCCGCCGGTGGCCAGATGCGACAGGAGCGTGTACCGGCCGAAGGGTTGCGGCCGGAAGGGACGCAATCGGGCGGGCTGGTTCGAAGGGTTCATGCGGTGCGGGGGTCCACCACGGAAAGCGCATTGAACCCCGGGCAGGGGGCCCGCTTCAACCCGTCAACCGGCCGCGCCGGCCGCCTCACCGGATACCGGGGTTGGTCAGCATGCCCATGTCCTCTTCAATCACCTCGAAAACCGCCACCTTGTCGCGGGGCAGCCGCACCACCCGCTCGCCCAGGGGCATCACGTCGAAGCGGGCCCCGGTGGCCGCCAGCAGCTTGCCGGTCATCAGCACCTGGCCGGGCGCCGCGGTGGCGGCCAGCCAGCCAGCCACTCCCATGCCCTCTCCCACGGCGCTGTACTCCGTGCGGGCCTCGGTGCCGATCATCCCCACCAGCGCCTTGGTGGAGTGCAGGGCGATTCGCAGGTCGCACCGCTCGTCCTGGGGCCTGCGGGCCATGCCCCGTTCCCAGTCCGCGCGCAGGGCCAGCGCCGCGCGCACCGCGCGGACCGCGTCGTCGCCCTTGGCGTAGGGCACGCCGAAGAGGGCGCGCATGGACTCGCCCATGAAGCCTTCGACGGTGGCCTCGAAGCTGAAGACGATGCCGCTCATGCGCGCGTGGAAGTCGTTGAGCAGCTGCGTGGCCCGCGCCGCGCCCAGCCGGCCAATCACGGCGCCGAAGTCCGCCATCTCCGCGTGCAGCACGGTGAGGTTCTTCTCCTCCAGGCCCGGCAGCTTGCCGCCCGTGCGCTGGGCCTCGGCGGCGCGGCGCTCGGCCACCTCCGGCGAGTGGTAGCGCTCCAGGTTGCGCCGCATCCGGTCCGTGCTGGAGCCGTCGCGCACGGCGAAGCGCTGCACGCCGGCGGCCACCAGGTGGGCCACCGCGGTGCACGCGTCCAGCATCAACTCCAGGCTGGTGTCGCCCCCGCCGGGCACGTTGACGTAGAGCACGCCCGCGAAGGGCGGCTCGGTGCCAATGGGGATGCACAGCACCCGGTCCACGCCGTACATGATGACGCTCTCGCGTCCGGCGAAGCGGCGGTCGTCCTTCACGTCGCCCACGGCGATCGCGCGGCCCTGGCGGATGGCCTCGTCCACGATGGCGTCCGACACGGGCACTTCACCCTTGGCCAACCGTCCCCGGTGGCGCACCGCCGCGGGCACCAGCGGCCCGGTGGCGTGCTTGAGCAGCACCACCGCCGTGGTGGCGTCGGTGCGCTCCAGGAGCCGGTCCATCGCGGACTCCAGGAACGCGGTCAGCGTGCGCGCGGTGGCCAGCGCCTCCGCGGCGTGCACCAGCAGCACCAGCGTCTCGTAGGACACGCGTGGGCTGGCCACGGCGGAGCCCGCGGGCACGGGCGAAGGCCCGGAGAACGCGTCGTCGAACGGCAGCGGCCCCACGTTGTCCAGGAGGCGCAGCACGTCCGCGTCCTTGACGTTCTTGGCCATCAGCACGGACGGGCCCACGTCCGTGCCGTGCCCGAAGCGCACGACGCCGCCCGCGCCCAGGTCCATCATCTCCGTGGCGGCGTTCTCCACGGTGTGCGGCTGGCGCACCGCCAGGGTGTTCTCCCCCAGCGCCACGGTGTCGCCCGCGTTCAGGTGCTTGCTGCCCTGGAGCGGCGCACCGTTCACCCGGCTGCCGTTGCGGCTGCCCAGGTCCTCGATGCGCAGCACGTCACCTTCGACGTAGAGCCGCGCGTGCCGGCGCGACACCAGGTCGCCGCCCAGCACGATGTCGTTCTCGTCCGCCCGGCCGAGGCTGGTGACGCCCTCCGGCAGGTCGTACGACGTGTCGAAGTAGCCGGGGCCGTTGATGATGATCTGCCACATCGGGCGCAAGACATTACACGACCTCCCAATCTTCCGAGAGTCCGAGACGCTTTCCCGTGGAAGGCGGGCGTCCAGCCAGGGCCCCGGCCGCCCTCCCGCGTCGCGTCATACCCGGGGAGCCGCCGGATGCTGGGGTCGGAGTTCACCTGGGGCGGTGGATGAAGAGGGAATCACCCACGCGCAGTGTGCGGAATGCCGTCAACGGACGTGACGCGGGGCCCTGGAGCACGCCGCGGGTGGGTGCGGGTGCTCACCTCACGGCACGCCGCCGTCGGGGAGCTGGCCGTTCACCACCGACAGCGCATCCAGGTCGAACCCGCCGGACGTGCCGCCGTAGCTGTTGAGCCCCGTGTCGGTGAGGCGCACGAAGCGCGCACGGGGGAGGCCCACGTCCGCCAGGTCGAAGCCGTCCCCGCCCGCCACGGCCGGGTCGGTGGGGGACACGCCGTTGTCCGGGGCCGAGAGCACCGGATGCGTGCCTGCGCAGCCCGGGTAGCCGCCGTCCTTGTCGGTGGGGGCGCAGGGGAAGTCGAACCACGTGACGCCGTCGTCGCTGACGGACACGCTGGCCGTCTCCGCGTAGATGTCGCCGCCGTACTTCTGGAAGGGGTTTTCGAACACGAGCAGGTCCACGCCCGGGCCATCCACCGCGAACAGGTCGGTGAACTCCAGGGTGATGGAGCCGCCCCGCCCCAGCGACAGCACGTCCAGCGAGCCCGTGAACGGCCCCGCGCCCACGGGAGGCCCGAACACGACGTCCGGGAAGCGGTCCTGCCCGAAGCCGGCCGAGTCGCCAAACTGGTAGGCCGTCACCCGGTCCGCGAACGGATCCACCGGCCGCGAGCCCGCGTCGACACCGGCATCCGTGTCCGTCCCGGCGTCGACCTCCGTGCCTGCATCGGAGACACCGGCATCCGCGTGGGTGCCGGCGTCCACGATGTCCTCACCCGGAAGCGGACCGGGCTCCGAGTCGCCCGTGCACGCGCCCAGGGTCAGCAGCGCGCCGAGCGCGAGCAGCGGGCGCTTCATCACTGGCCCTGCCGGATGCGCACGAGGCGGCGGCCGTTGACGTCCTTCACGCCCACGAGCAGGTCCGCCCCCAGCGACGACAGCAGATCCACGGTCGTGCACGCATCCGGGGCGTTGAGCACCGCCGCACGCGTGCCCACGCTGATGGGCTGGCCGCCACCCAGGCCGGGCGTGAGCGAGAAGCGCGACACGTCGGTGACGCCGAAGCCCGCGGCGCCGTAGCCGCCGCGCGCCACCGCCACGCCGTTGCCGAAGCTCGCGGCGGCGTTGAAGTCAGAGCCCACGTCCACCTTCGGCTCGTTCGTGAGCACCACCGGCGTGCGCGAGGCCAGCGCCTCGCCCAGCTTGGTGTTGGACACGGCGTAGGCCACGTTCACGTACGTGTCCGCCTCCGAGTAGCCGAACACCGCGATGCCGTTGTCCGCGACGACGGTGAAGCCGCTGGCGCCCACCTGCGCCGGGAAGTCCGCCACCTTCACGGCGACGTAGGGCTTGGCGGAGGTCACCAGCGCGTAGACGCCCAGGCCGCCCGTCACCGTGTCCAGACCGCCGCCGTTGATGAAGAACGCGTCCGTGGTGCCCGCGGCGGTGTAGTTGCCCGGAGCGTCGAGGTAGAGCGCCGCGTCGCGCGCAGACGGATCCACCACCGCCACGGAGCCCGGGAAGCCCGCGCCGGACTTCGTGTAGCCCGCGAGCAGGCGCGTGCCGTCATAGGCCAGGAAGTAGGACAGGAAGGTGTCGGCCGCGTTGGCGCGGTCCGCGGGCGCGAGCACCGTTTCGAGCGCGGCGGTGCCCAGCGTCACGTCCGGCCAGGTCCCCAGCGCGAAGAAGTCGCGGCCCGTGGCCGTCTCGCGCAGCGCGAAGAGCGAATACGTGGGGCCGGGAGTGGACACCACCGCGCGAACCTCCGTGGACAGGTCCGCGGACTCCGCGACGCTGAAGCCCGCCTGGAGCTGCAGCGTGCCCAGCACCTGCTCGCGAGGCAGCGGGGCGCAAGCGACCGTGCCGCCATCCGTGCCCGCGTCGGTGCCGGTGCCCGCGTCCGTGCCGGTGCCCGCGTCCGTGCCGGTGCCCGCGTCGGTGCCGGTGCCCGCGTCGTCCTCGTCGATGTCGACGACGACCTGGGTGCACAGATCCGAGACACAGGCCCAGGCCTGGCCCGCCGGAGCCGCGCCCTTGTCGCGGCAGTCGAAGGCGTCCACGCACTCATCATCGCCGCAGCCCGTGCCCCCCAGCACCACCGCCAGCAGGGCGCCCATCAGCGCCGCGCGCTGGCCCTTCGTGCTCATCCGCTTCATGTCGGTCCGCATCGCGTCCTC
This sequence comes from Corallococcus sp. AB030, assembly GCF_003668965.1. NCBI lineage: Bacteria > Pseudomonadati > Myxococcota > Myxococcia > Myxococcales > Myxococcaceae > Corallococcus > Corallococcus sp. AB030. The sequence continues at coordinate 12,929 of NZ_RAWQ01000193.1, read as the reverse complement.
GCTCCTGGCCTTCCCGCACGGAGGCGGAAGAAGGCATTCCCCTGTCGGGAGGCCGCGCGGACGAAAGGCACCGGACCGCAGGGCGCGTATCGCGTCCTGGAGGCCTGCCTTCGCCGTCAGCTCCCCGCGGAGGTTCCGGTCTGTCGCCGGGCCCTCCGTGGAGAGGACGCCGGATCGTCGCCAGGTCTTCGGACTCGCGGAAACGGGGTTCGTACGAACGCTGTTCCTGCTTACCGCTGCGGGGCAGTCCCGGACTCACACCGGGTTCCCTGGAAGCCCTCACGCCCCATGGCGTGAAAGCATCGATGACGGGGCGGGACTATGGCGCCACAGGGGCAAAGTCAATGCGACGCGGGCCCGGCGCGTCGGTCACGCATCAACACGTAGCGCCGCGTGCTGCCGTCCACGACGACAGTGGACACCACGCGCCAGCCCTCGCCGCCCAGCCGCTGGAGCTCCACGAGGTCCTCATCCGGACTCTCGCGCTTGACGAAGGTGTACTCGTACGCCGGTGCCGGAGGAGGCGCGGGCGGCGGCGGAGGCACTTCCTTCCTCGGCGCGGCGCGGGACGTCTGCGCCCAGACCACCGAGGGGAGGAGGAACGGAGCTGCCACGCCGAGCAGGACGCCCAGCAGCACGAGGAGTGAGGCGGAACGACGGTTCATGGAGGCACATCCGGGGGAGGGACAGCGGGCATCTAATGCCGCCACCCCCACCCCGGAAGCCTCGTGCGGTCCGGACTCGCCGTATGGGCGCGCGAGGCCACCGGGACCGTCCGCTGGAGAACGGCCCCGGCGCTCGTGCGCGACTACGGCAGCTGCACGCCGTTCACCACGGCGACGGCATCCAGGTCGAAGCCGCCGCTGGTGCCCGCGTAGCCGTTGGCGCCCGAGTCGCGGATGCGCACGAAGCGGGCACGGGTGAGGCCCACGCTCGCCAGGTCGAAGCCGTCCCCGCCCGCCACGGACGGGTCGGTGGCCGGGATGCCATTGGCGGGGTGCGAGTACACGGGCGTGACGCCCGCGCAGCCCGGGTAGTTGTTCGCCACGTCGGAGGACGCGCAGGGGAACTCGTGCCAGGTGACGCCGTCGTCGCTGACGGCCACCACGCCCGTCTCCGCGAACGGCTTGCCGCTCGGCTTGAGGAACGCGTTCTCGAAGACGAGCAGGTCCACACCCGGCCCGTCCGTGACGGCGATGTCCGTGAACTCCAGGACGATGACGCCGTTGCGCCCGAGCGACAGCACGTCCAACGAACCCGAGCCCGCGCCGTCCCCTCGCGGAGCGCCCAGCACGATGCCCGGCAGCTCGCTCTGACCGAACCCGGCGCCCGTGCCCGGAGAGAAGGACACGATGCGGTCCGCGAACGGGTCACCCACCAGCGGCTGGGCCTGGAGGGAGTCCTGCCAGTCCTCGCCGCCGCACGCCACGGTGAGGAGCGCGGTGAAGCCCAGCGCGCATGACTTCGGAAGAAGGGTCTTCTTCATGGGCGTGCTCACCGGAACTGAGGGGCCTGCTGGATGCGCACCAGGCGCGGGCCGTTCTTGTCATCCACGCCGACGAGCAGGTCCACGCCGATGGCGGTCATCCCGGTCACGCGCGTGCACTGGTCCGCGTAGACGAGGACTGGCTGACGGGCACCGACGGTCACGGTCGCACCTTCATCCGTCACGGTGAAGGCGAAGCGCGAGACGTCCGTGCCAGCGAAGTTGTAGTCGGGCGGGACGTAGTCGCCGCGGAGCACCGACACGCCTTCGCCGTGACCGGAGGCGGCCACGAAGTTGGAGCCCACGTCGAGCGCGGGCGCATCCGCCACGACGAACGGCGTGCCGGACCTGAGCGCCTCGGTGATGGCCGCCGGGGCCACCGCGCGGCCTTCGTTGAGGAAGGTGTCGTCGGAGAAGTAGCCGAGCATCGCGACGCCGTTGGTGGCCACGGCGGTGAAGCCGCTGCCGCCCGTCTCCGGCGGGAGCGTGCCCACCTTCAGCGCGGTGAACGGCGAGCTGTCCGTCTTCAGCGCGTAGACGGCCAGCCCCGCCGACACCGTGTCGAGCCCACCGCCGTTGATGAGGAACGCGCCCGGCACGACGCCCGCGGAGAAGTTGCTCGGCGCGGAGACATAGGTGGAGTTGGCGGGCGCGGAGACGTCATACACGCCCACGGAGCCCGGGAAGCCGGCGCCGGACTTCGTGTAACCGGTGAGGACGCGCTGGCCATCCGTCTCCACGAAGGGACTGAGGAAGAGCTTGGTGCCAGCGGCCCGGTCAGCGGGAGCGGCCACGTCGAACAGCGGCGCCGTTCCCAGCGACACCTGCGGCCATGTGCCCAGCGAGTACAGCGCGTGCGGCCCCGTGGAACTGCCTGACACCACTGTGTAGAGCGAATACGTGGGGCCGGGCGTCACGCCCACCGGGCCCGCGGACGCGGGAAGCGACGCGGACTCACCGGCCACGAAGCCCGACTGGAGCTGGAGCGTGCCCAGCTTCGGATCGTAGGTGGTGGTCTCGCACGGATCCGTACCAGCGTCGGTCTCCGTGCCCGCGTCGGTGGTCGTACCAGCGTCGGTCTCCGTGCCCGCGTCGGTGGTCGTACCAGCGTCGGTCTCCGTGCCCGCGTCGGTGGTCGTACCAGCGTCGGTCTCCGTGCCCGCGTCCGTCGTCGTACCGGCGTCGGCGCCCGTGCCTGCATCCGTCGTCGTACCGGCATCAGTCGTCGTACCGGCATCAGTCTCCGTGCCGGCGTCCGGCACGGGGATCGACGTCAGCTCGCACTTGTTCTCGACGCAGGTGTAGCGCTGTCCCGCGGGAGCGGCGCCCTGGTCGCGGCAGTCGAAGTCATCGACGCACTCATCACCGCAACCCGTGCTGGTCAGCGCCATCGCGAGGGTCGTCAGCACCCACGCGAAGCCCTGGACTCCCCGTCCCGTCATCATCCGCTCTGTCTTCATCCGCGACTGCTCCCTTGCATCGCCCCCACGGGCGAGGTGAATCCAAGGGGCGTGGACGGAGAGCGGACCGCGAACGAGGGACACGTCAGGACACGACACGCCGCGCGAGCGGAAGACCTCCGTCACCTCCCCTCGGAGGCTCCGGTCTGGCCATGCCCGGGGGCATGGGTCGTGGCAGGTCTTCGGACTCACAGGCGCGAGAGACCCTCATCGGGTCACCCACCTACTGGCCGTCGCTTCCCAGCCCATTGAAGGGCCAGTGCTTGCGAGGACGGCGTTCGTTCCTGATCACCGCTGCGGGGCAGTCCCGGACTCACACCGGGTTCCCTTTAAACGCCACACCGTGCGGATGCGGCGTACCAACGACGCGCGCTGGAGTATGGCGGACGGCAGGGCTTGTCAATACAAGCGGGGCCAACGCCTCACGGCACCGCGACGATGTCGATGGCATTGGATACGACGCGCCGAGGGTCCACCGGACACGCATCCAGCGCCGGGCCCGCCGCTTGCGGTGTGGAGTTGCCGCGCCGCTCGACGAGCTGGCCATCTCGCACCTCCACCACGAACACGCGGCCCGCGTTCACATCCGTGACGTACACGGCATTGCCCACCACCGCGAGCCGTCCTCCCACCGCGAGGTCACAGCCGTTCTCCGGCCCCCCGGTGCAGCCCGGCGACAGCGCATACGACGCCACGGGCTTGTCATCCTTCACCAGCACCAGCCCCGTGGCCCGCACCGCCTTGGCGCGGTAGCCACTCGCGGTGTCGAACACCGCCTCGCCCAGGCAACTCACCACCAGCTGGTCGCCCACCGCCTGCACGTCGCCCGCGTTGAGGCAATCCTTCGCGCCCAGGTCGATGGCATGCACCCCACCATCCACGGGGTCGATGCGCGCGAGCATCCCGGGCCCGTTGGGCAGATAGTCATTCGCGGGGTTCAGGTTGGTGAGCGCGACGTACACGCCCGAGTCCACGGACACCGCCGCGTACGGAAGCGCCATCGTCGTCCCGCCATCGAAGGACTTCAGGTCCAGGCCGGTGAGCGGAACGGTGTCCACGAGCCGGGGCTTCTCCGGGTTGCTCACGCTGACGCGAGCCACGGCGTTGCCCTGCTTGAAGTCGGAGCCGGCCGTGCCGAACAGCGGGATGTAGAACGTGTCGCCGCGCTTCGCGATGACCTGCGGGCTGGTGTTCGCGCCCAGGTTCACCTGCCCCACCGTGCGCAATCCCAACCCACCGCCCTGCCCGGCCCCTTCCCGCTTGAGCACCTGGAGCGTGTTGTTCACCGAGTCGAGGACATACACATACGGAGGGTCCACGAAGATGTCATTGGGCGAAGCCGCCACCGCGCCCAGCGAGTCCTCCTCCGCCACCGTTCCCAGCGCACCCGCCGGCGCCTGCGACAGCACCGAGCGCGCCGCGTCCGCCGCCAGCACCACGCCATCCCAGGCCGCCAGCGACTGCACACCCGAGCCAAACTGCCGCCGGGGCCCCATCCGGTCCGTCCCCGCCTGGATGCCCACGAGCTGCCCGTTGGTGTAGCAGGCCGTCACCACGTCATACATGCACCGGCCCGAGTGGCAGGACTGCACGTCCGGGCACGCCGCACCGCAAGCGCCACAGTTCAGCGGATCATTCGCGAGCACGACGCAGCTGTCCCCGCACCGCTCGGCACCGGCGGAGCATCCCTCTCGGCAGGTGCCGGATTCGCAGACCTGGCCGGACGGACACGCGGCGCCGCAAGCGCCACAGTTCAGAGGGTCGCTCGCGAGCGCGGCACACGCGTCACCACACGTCTCCGTGCCCGACTGGCATCCGCAAACGCCCGCCTGACACGTCTCCCCTGCTCCGCACGACGCACCACACGCGCCGCAGTTCGACGGGTCACCCTGGAGGTCCACGCATTCGGCGCCGCAGACGCTGAGGCCGGACGTGCACAGGACCTTCTCCTCCGGGCAGCCGGTGAGGAGCGCCGCCGCCAGGGCCGACAGCAGCAGCGCGAGCCGAGCATCAGGGAGGGGATGCGACATGGGAGTCCTCGGAGGGAGAAGGGTCGAGCGCCACGGAGAGCGTCACGTAGGCGGCGCGGCCGGGCAGCGGCATGCCGGTGTAGTCGGCGGTCCGCGCATCGAGCAGGTTCTTCACGTCGAACGACACGGTGAGGTCCGGCCGGTGCAGGAAGGTGCTGGAGGCCCCCACGCTCACCCAGGTGCGCGAAGGAAGGGACAGCCGAGCTTCGCCCACGCGGTTGATCAACTGCGAGGACTGGACGAGGACCTCGGTACGACCGTTGAGCCAGTCCGGTCCCACGCGCAACCGGCCCACCCACTTGTGGCGAGGGCGATACGGCAACTCCTTGCCGAAGTAGCGAGGGTCGCCGTAGCGGTTCTGCGTGCGGGTCCACGCATAGCTGCTGGTGACGGTGAGCCACGCGCGAGGCCGCGCCTCCAGCTCCACCTCCGCGCCCCACACGCGAGCGGCGGCGAAGTTGTAGGGCTTGGCGAGATTCGGGGGGTACAGCTCGTAGGCGATGAGGTTTTCGTACACCGCCGCGAAGCCGCCCGCGGTGACGTTCCAGATGTCGTCGCGCCACAGGGCCGCGGCGTCCACGGACAGGGCGCGCTCGGGCTTGAGCTCCGGGTTGGGCAGCAGCAGACCCTGACGGATGTAGAGCTCCAGGAACGACGGCGCGCGGTGGGACTGACCCGCGTTGGCGCGCACGCCGAAGCCGTGGCCCAGGTCCACGCTCGCGCCCAGCTTGGGCGACAGGAGCGAGTAGTGCCCCACGCGCTCCACGCGCAGCGAAGGCACGAGCTTCAATCGCTCGGAGAACAGGGACAGTTCGTCCATGGCCATGACGCTCGCGCGCCACCACGACGCGGCCTGCCCGCCCACGGTCTGCGTGACGGACTCCGATGATCCGGCGAGCGTGACGGCGAGCGCATTGCGCCCCAGCACCGCGCGCCCCTCCACCTCCACGCCGCCCACCGTGTAGCGCTGCGCGCCGGAGTCCACGCCGGTGGTTCCACCCGCGACATCCAGCCAGTCGCGACGGAAGAAGCCGCGAGCACTGCCCTCGCCCGTGTCACCGAAGGGCCGCGCCCAACGAGCGCCCAGCGACAGTCGCGTCTGGTCCTGGCGTCGGGACACGGTGGGGTTCTGCACGGTGCCCGCGAGCGCGCGGTCCTCCAGCGACAGCTCGGCGAGCACATCCACGCGCCCGCCACCGTCCAGACCATGCCGGTACTTCAGGAGCGCGCCGCCACCGCGAGCGTCATTGCGCGTGCGCACCTCCTGCGTGAGCGGGTTGTCGTCCAGCGCGGGCAGTTCGTCGACGCGGTAGCTGAAGTCGCCCTGGGAACGGCCGCCGTGCAGCAGCACCAGCGCCTGACCCTCGAGCAGCGCGCCCGACGCGGCGACGTGGGCCATCACGGTGTCGAAGCTGCCGTAGGTGACTTCACCGCTGGAGAGCAGCCGTGACGAAGGCGCTCGGGTGACGAGGTTGACCGCGCCGCCCAGTCCGCCCGCGCCGTAGCGGGCACCTGCCGCGCCGCGGAGGATCTCCATCCGCTCCAGCAGCGCGACGGGGATGAGCGACAGGTCCGCGACGCCGCCCGCGCCGTTGAGCGGGATGCCGTCCAGGAACACGAGCACGCCATTGGACGACGCGCCGCGAACCACCAGGCTCTTGCTCTGCCCGTATCCGCCGGAGTCCTGCACGACAAGGCTCGCGGATCCACCGAGCAGCTCCGCGGTGTCGCGCGCTTCGCCCACGCGCTCGCGAGCGTCGATGACGGTGATGGCGCCGGTGGGGTCGCGGCGTCGAGCGGAGTCGACGGGAGCTTCGGGGACTTCCTTGCCGATGACCTCCACGGTGGGGAGGACGAACTCAGGAAGCGGCGGCTCGCTGCTCTCGGGCGCAGGCGTTTCCTGCCCGGCCCGGGCCTGTCCCTGGAAGCTGAGCACCAGACCGATGACGGTCCGGGCGAGAAGCGAGCGCAACATGCTCCGCCTTCCGCTCCCTCCGTCGAAGAGAGAAGGCCTCACGGCAGCACCGCTGCCGCACCCCTGGGCAGGTCTCCTGGCTGACAGGCTCCAGACGTGGGCGCACGCTGCGCCCTTCTGGAAGGAACCCTCCACCTTCCCTTCGCATCCGCTGACGCGAAAGTGGTGACAGCCGAGGCTTCCGGCCCTGGACCTCAGGGCAACCCGTTCACAGTGGCGGGACCGCGCCGGACTCGCACCGGCTTCCCTCTTGAAGGCCCGGCATGGGCACCCAAGGGCCCGGCCCTTCTAGGAGGTCACCCCCAGCCCGTCAAGGCACGGGCGCCGACGCGCCGTAGCGCAGTCCGTCGATGAGCAGGTCGACCATCCTGCGAGTGAAGCCGGGGCCGACCTCCGCGACAGGAACGCAGAGATTCGCCACGCCACGCAGGAGTTCGTACGCGTTGACGTCCTTGCGCACCTGCCCTGCCGCCGCCGCCGCGCCGAGCAGCGACTGGAGCACCGGTTCGAGGTGCTCCCGGAAGTACGCGGGCAGCGCCTGATACGCCGGATCCTGGGCATTGAGCGACGCGGCAAGCCCTCGCTTGGTGGCGATCAGGCTCGTGAACCGGTGAAGCCACCGCGTCAGCGCTTCGAACGCCTCATGCTCGCGCGCCAGCGCTGGGGCTTCGGCCGCGCATGCGTCGATTTCGCGCCGGTACACGGCGGCGATCAAATCGGCCCGCTGTGGAAAGTGCCGATACACCGTCGCGATGCCGACGCCAGCACGGCTCGCGATCTCGCGGACGGGCGCGTCGACTCCGGACTCGGCGAACACGGCCTTCGCCGCCTCAAGCAGCGAGTCGAGGTTCCGCTGGGCATCCGCTCTGGGTGTCTTCTTCATCGCCTTGACAAACGGAACATGGTTCCGCATATGAAAGTCCGCACCGGAACAACGTTCCGTATAGCCCAACCGCAAGAAGAGAGGAAGCCATGACCCCGACCCACCGCACGACGCAACTCGGCATGACTGGCCCGCGGGTATTCCCCATCGCGCTCGGCTGCATGGGCATGTCCGGGGCGTACGGACCGTCCGACGAGGCCGAAAGCATCGCGACGGTCCGCGAGGCGATCGACCGAGGGGTGACGCTGCTGGACACCGCCGACTTCTACGCCAGCGGACACAACGAGTTGCTCATCCGCCGCGCGATCGAAAGCCAGCGCGACAAGGTGCGGCTCTCGGTGAAGTTCGGGGCCATGCGGGGGCCGGACGGGGTCCCAGTGGGCTTCGATGCTCGCCCCACGGCGGTGAAGAACTTCGTCACGTACAGCCTGCAGCGGCTCGGCGTCGATTACATCGACGTCTATCGCCCCGCCCGGCTGGACCCGACCGTGCCGATTGAAGACACGGTGGGCGCGATCGCCGACCTGGTGAAGGGCGGCTACGTGCGAAGCATCGGGCTCTCCGAAGTGAGCGCCGAGACGATCCGCCGCGCGGCGAAGGTGCACCCCTTGAGCGACCTGCAGATTGAGTACTCGCTCATCACGCGCGAGCCTGAGAAGACCCTCTTCCCCACACTCACCGAGCTGGGCATGAGCGCGACGCTGTACGGCGTGCTCTCCCGCGGACTGTTGACGGGCGCGAAGGTGGAAGGTGCCCGCATGCACTATCCTCGCTTTGCTGGTGAAGCGGGCCAACGCAACGCAGCAACCGTCGCGCGCTTCCATGCGTACGCCGCGGAGCGCGGGATGACACCCGCGCAGCTCTCCGTGGCGTGGGTGCTGGCGAAGCAACCGGCGTTCGTGCCCGTGGTCGGCGCACGCACGCGCAAGCAGCTCATCGACGTGCTCGGCGCGCTGGAGAAGCCCCTGTCGCCCGACGACGTGGCCGCCGTAGAGGCGATCCTTCCGAAAGAGGCGATCGCTGGTACGCGCTACCCTGAGCAGCAGATGAAGCTGCTCGACAGCGAGCGCTGAGGAGGCGTCCATTCCCTCGCCCCAATTGTCGCAGCAGTGCTGCGACAATCTCCGCGTCGGGAAGGTCGGTGGCGAGTTGGAGCGACCGGCGCAGGTTCATCTCGCCGAAGCCGCGTCAGGAGCGCGCCTCCAATTGTCTCCGCACTGCGGAGACAATCCGGCTACCGTGTTCTGCGGAACCTCCGCCGTCCCCCGCGCAGAAACCCCACGCAGAGGATGATGACGTAAGCACCTAAGAACGAGAAGAAGCCGGCTAAACGACCGGCTGTCAGCGAAGTCCCCCTGGGATATTCTCGGCCTCAATCGCAGCGGGTTCGTCCGCCGTCGGGGGGTAAATGGCCACGTTCGATTCAACCAAGACCCAGCTCAGCACTCTTCTAGCCAGGGTAGAGCAGGGCAAGCTCCAACTGCCCGACTTCCAACGCGGGTGGGTTTGGGACGACGAGCACATCCGGTCACTGCTCGTCAGCATCGCGCGCTCGTTCCCTATCGGCGCGGTGATGTTGCTCGAAACCGGAGGAGAAACGCGCTTCCAGGTACGTCCCGTCGAAGGTGTCGATCTGCCTCCAAATTCACTGGGGCTCGCCGAAGAACTCATTCTAGACGGGCAGCAGCGTCTCACGTCGCTGACCCAGGTGCTGAAGCTCGACAAGCCCGTGGCGACACGCGACGCGAAGAAGCGCGAGCTTCGTCTTCACTATTACTTCGACATCGAGAAGGCGCTCCAGGGCCCGGAAGCACTCGCGGACGCCATTGTCGCGGTCGATGAGGAGCGCACGCTACGCAGCAATTTCGGTCGCAAGATCGAACTCGATCTCAGCACGCGGGATAAGGAAATCGAGGCGTTCTACTTCCCGTGCAGTCAGATCGTGAACTCGGACGACTGGGAGCAGCGCCTCTCAGAGAAAGCCCCTGAAAAGCTCGTCCGGTTCATGAAGTTCCGACGACAGATCGTCGAGCCGTTCCGCAGCTACATGCTGCCCGTGATCAGCTTGAAGAAGGAAACCTCGAAGGAGGCGGTCTGCCTGGTGTTCGAGAAGGTGAACACAGGAGGCGTCCCGCTATCCGTCTTTGAACTCGTCACGGCTACATGGGCAGCTGATGGGTTCAATCTCCGCGACGATTGGTTTGGAGGCCGAGGCAATACCGGCCGCCAAGCTCGCTTGAGCAAGCGACCACTCCTTCGCGACCTGCAACCGACGGACTTCTTGCAGGGCATGTCGCTTCTCTACTCATCAGAGCGCCGATCACAGGATCTGGCAGCAGGGCGCTCCGGCAAGGAAGCCGCCAGCGTCACCGCGAAGCGCGAGCACATCCTCGAAATGCCGCTCACCGCCTACAAGAAATGGTCCGAGCCACTGGCTCAGGGATTCGAACAGGCCGAACGTTTTCTGCGGAGCGAAGGGTTCCACCATCCGAAGTTCGTGCCGTACCGAACGCAGCTCACGCCTTTGGCAGCGGTGCTGGCTCGCCTCCGTGAACGGTGGCTTGAGCCGCAGATCCGCACCAAGATCGCGCGGTGGTTCTGGTGCGGCGTCTTCGGTGAGCTGTACGGTGGCGCAGTGGAGACGCGCATCGCGCTCGACGTCCAACAGCTCCTGGCGTGGATCGAGGACTCCACGGCGCCAGAGCCAGCAACCGTTCAGGCCGCAGGCTTCAACCCGAACCGCCTCGACACCCTACGATCGCGCACGAGCGCGGCCTACCGAGGACTGTACGTGCTGATTCAGCGTGAAGGTGCCTGCGACTTCTTCTGGAAGGCGCGCATGGCCGACCTCGACCTTGATGACGTCAAGCTCGACATCCACCACATCTTCCCGAAGAAGTGGTGTGTGGACCGAAGCATCCCTCCGCGTGTCTTCAATGCGATCGTCAACAAGACGGCCATCTCGTACAAGGCCAATAGGATGATCGGAGGCAAGGCGCCGTCGTTGTACCTGAAGCAGATCCAGGACCACGCCCAGGTGCAGATCAAGGATACCGTGATGGACGACATCCTAAAGAGCCATGTGATCGATCCAGCCATCCTACGGGCTGACTCGTTCGAGGCATTCTATACCGCCCGTAAGATGGCGCTCCTCGGGCTCGTGGAACGGGCAATGGGCAAGGCCTCCAGCGAGGCGTCTCCCGTGGCCGCAGATGATGGCGATATCGACGACGAGGATGAGGGAGAGGCTGCTGCCTGAGTGCCGCAGCGATCTCATCCCAGCGAAAGCATCACCGCAGGGTGGTGAGCCGATTCGCCGCTGGCTCCCCAGGATCGGGACTGTCGCGACGCTTTCGCAACAATCGCGAGAGTCCCTCTCCGGAAGTTCGCCTTTACTCCCAGCTTGAAGCCGAGAGGCACGAGGCAGAAGGCACCATCGCGCGCGTCCAAGTGGGTGAATGTCCCTGGCGCCCTCCCCGGGCATGGGTGAACACATTCCCGCCCAGCCCTTCGACCTCCGCCCGACTCTCACTCCTCAAGACCCCCACTGGAGCATCCACGCCCATCCCCGCGCGTGGACGCCGCGAGCACCGCCGCACGGTGCGCTGACTTCACTTCAGAGGAGCACGCCGCTGGCACGCGGGCTGCTCAAGCCCGGACGCGACCTCAGGCGGTCGAGCCAGCGAGGTGCCCGGGCCGTGGTGGCGCGGGATTCTGAAGGGGGAAGCGTGTCGATGCTGATGGCGGGGAAGCGGTTGGCGGTGTTCTCCATCCGCGAGGGCAAGGGCGGGAGCATCTGGGTGCGCGCGGGCAGCGCGTTCGTCAACAAGGACGGTTCGCTCAACGTGCTGCTGGACGTGCTGCCCCTGGACGGGAAGCTGCACGTGCGCGAGGCGGCGGAGAAGCGCGACACGGCGGCCGGCAGCCGCTTCGGCGGCGAGCCTTCGCTGGAGGCGGGCGCGGAGGGCCACTCGTGAAGTGGGCCTGGGCGTGGGTGTTGGGCTGCGTGCTGATGGGGCCGGGGCGTGCGGATGCCGCCAGCCCGCGCATGCAATACGTGGGGGTGGTCAACCTGAACGAAGCCACGGCGGCGGAGCTGGACCTGCTGCCGGGCGTGGGTGAGAAGGCGGCGCAGCGCATCCTCGAGCACCGCAAGAAGCGGCCCTTCGGTCGCGTCGAGGAGCTGGTCCGGGTCAAGGGCTTCGGCAAGAAGAAGTTCCTCAAGCTGAGGGCCCACCTGGCCCTCACCGGCCCCACGACGCTCAAGAAGGAGCAGGTCCCCGCCCCCCTGCCGCCGGGAAGGGAGGCAAGCGCCACGAACCCATGACAAATACAACCATCGGTTGAGTCAGGCTCAGGAGGGCCGCCATTCCCGGGCTCCGGCATGCCCGGGGATGGCGGCTTTCCGCCGACTCCCAAGGCCTCCAGTCAGGCGGCCCCATCCTGACGCGAGCACCCATTCCGGATTTTGCTGGAACGCCCAAGCTGACGCGCTAGGACACGCCCACCTTTGGAACACAACGAAAAGACAGGGAGGCATGAGGTGAGGGAGGATGCGCCCATGAAGGACATACAAGCCCCGGAGTCGATACAAGGCCCGGACGGCAGCAGGTCCCGGGGTCCGCAACAGCCGCAGCCGTTGGGCGAGGTGCTGGAGTTCATGCGCCTCCTGTGGGCCGTGGATCATGGTCTGCAGTCCACGTCCAAGCGGATGGAGTCCACGCTGGGACTCACCGGCCCGCAGCGGCTGGTCATCCGGCTGGTGGGCCGCTTCCCGGGCATCACCGCCGGCGCGCTCGCCAACATCCTCCACGTGCACCCCAGCACGCTCACCGGCGTGCTCAAGCGCCTGGAGAAGCGCGGGCTGCTGGAGCGCAAGTCGGATCCGCTCGACGGTCGCAAGGCGCTCTTCGCGCTCACCGACTCCGGCCGCGCGCTGGACATCCCGTCCGAGGGCACCGTCGAGTCCGCCGTTCAGCGCGTGCTCGCCCGCCTGCCCCGCGACCGCATCGTCGTCACCCAGGAAGCGCTCAAGGCGCTCGCCGAGGAGCTGGGCGGCCTCTCCGCGCCCCTGGAGGAAACTCCGGCTCCCTCC
>NZ_RAWQ01000192.1:0-21419 GCF_003668965.1 Corallococcus sp. AB030 | reverse complement strand
CCCCTCCCGCTCGCTGTCCGGCAGGATGCCCCGCTCCAGCATGGACACGAACGCGCCGTCCCCCACGACGACGTGGTCCAACAGCTTCACTCCCAAGATGCCCGCCGCCCGCGCCAGGTGCTCCGTGAGCCCCACGTCCTGGACGCTGGGCTCCGGGTCTCCGGAAGGGTGGTTGTGCGCGAACACGATGGCCGTGGACCGCGAGGAGAGCACCGCCGCGAACACCTCCCTTGGGTCCACCGGGCACGCGCTCAGCGTCCCTTCCGCCACCCGCGCGTCATGCACCAGCACGTTGCGCGGGTTGAAGCACAGCACGTGGAACACCTCGCGCCGGAGCGCGCCCAGCGTGGGCGCCAGGTACGCGTGCACCTCCTTCGGATTTCGCAGCCGGGGCCGTTTCTCCGGAGAGCGCTGAGCGCGCCGTCCCAATTCCAGCGCCGCCAGCAGCCGGGACGTGCGGGCCGGCCCCACGCCCCTCCGTGAGCACAAGACGCGCGGATCCTCCTGCACCAGCGCCTTGAGCCCGTCCCTCGCCACGCCGTCCGCCGCGTCCCCCAACCCCTCCGCCCACAGGAGTCCCAACAACTCCAGGTCGGTGAGGGCCTCCGCGCCCAGCCGGAAGAGTCGCTCGCGCGCATCCCCCAGGCCCGCGCCTCGTGCCCTCACCGACCTGCCACCCGTGGCTTCCCCTTCGCCCGACTCCACCCACGCCTCTCCACCCTGTTCCATCCCGCCTCCGTCCACGCGACGGCGGGCTTGAGCAAGGCCTGTGCCTTTCAGGGTCCACTCCGGGACGTCAGGGCAGGGCCCGTCCAGCGGCGCGTGAAGAGGCCCGGTGGCGGGACGGACAGCGATGCTCCACTCGCACTCCTGGCGTGCGAGGAGCCGAGAAGCGCTGGGGCCGCTGGCTAGAAGCGGGAGATGGCGAAGAAGCCCTTGATCTTGTCGTTCGTCTCGCGGAGCCGCTCGCTCAGCGTGCGGACGAACGTCCAGAGAAGGACGTAGGCCAGGTCCTTGTCCGTGAACATCAGCTGGTCCAGCTTCGCGCGCTCGATGACCCACACCGTGCAGGAGGTGTGGGCGATGGCGTCCGCGGAGCGGGGCGAATCCTCGATGACCGCCATCTCCCCGAAATACTGACCGGGTTCGAGGATGGCCAGCGCCTCTTCCCCGATGCCCGGCACGGATTTGGAAATGCGCACCTTGCCGTCGGCGAGGATGAACATGTCCTGGCCGGTGTCACCTTCGCGGAATAGGAAGTCTCCGGCCGTGTGGGTCCGGGACTGGGCAATCCGGGCGACCTTGGCGAGCTGGCCCTGGGTCAATCCCTCGAAGAGCGCAACCTTCTTGAGGACAGCGGCATCCATGGGGTCCAGGTTCGTATCATGGCCAGGAAGGCGGCGTCTGTTACCGTCCGGGCCCGTCAACGTATGAGCGCAGGAGGCGCCGTGTCGCAGGACAAGATCCAGAAGGTCACCATCATCGGCTCGGGACCGGCGGGCTACACCGCCGCCATCTACGCGGCGCGCGCCAACCTGGAGCCCGTGGTGTTCGCCGGCGGCCCCACCCTGGAGCACCCGCAGCGCGTCCCGGGCGGCCAGCTGATGGTCACCACCGACGTGGAGAACTACCCCGGCTTCCCGGAGGCCATCACCGGTCCGGAGCTGATGGAGCGCTTCCAGAAGCAGGCGGAGCGCTTTGGCACCGTCATCCACATGGAGAACGTCACCAAGGTGGACTTCTCCAAGCGGCCCTTCCTGCTGGAGAGCGAGAGCGGCATCCAGGTGCGCTCGGAGACGGTCATCATCTCCACGGGCGCCACGGCCAAGTGGCTGAACGTCAAGGGCGAGGACACCTACAAGAACCGCGGCGTGTCCGCGTGCGCCACCTGTGACGGCGCCTTCTTCAAGAAGCAGGACGTGCTGGTGGTGGGCGGCGGCGACACGGCCATGGAAGAGGCCACGTACCTGGCGAAGATCGTCAACCACGTCACGCTCATCCACCGCCGCGACTCGCTGCGCGCGTCCAAGGTGATGCAGGAGCGCGCGCTCAACAATCCGAAGATCTCCTTCATGTGGGACTCCGCCGTGGAAGAGGTGGTGGGCGACGGCAAGGGGATGACGGGCGCCGTCGTGCGCAACCTCAAGACGGGCGACAGCAAGCTCGTCAACGCGCACGGTCTGTTCGTCGCTATCGGGCACACGCCGAACACGGAGCTGTTCCAGGGCATCCTGGAGACGCACCAGGGCGGCTACCTGAAGACGATTCCGGGCAGCACGCGCACCAACATCGAGGGCGTCTTCGCCTGCGGCGACGTGCAGGACAGCTACTACCGCCAGGCCATCACCGCGGCGGGCACGGGCTGCATGGCAGCCATCGACGCGGAGCGCTGGCTCATCGAGCACGGCGAGTAGCCCTCCTCCTTTCCGTCCTGAGCGAGACGACACGCGCATGAGCACGAAACAGAAAACGGTGGCGGTGCACGCGGGCTCCCGGCTCACCGGGAGCAAGGCCGTGCCCGTCATGCCGCCCATCTTCCCGGCGGCGGTGAACTGGTTCGACAGCAGCGACGACCTGTCCGACGCGCTGGACGGAAAGGACTACGCCTACGCCCGCATCAGCGCGCCCAACGCGGCGCTGCTGGAGGAGGCGGTGGCGGCATTGGAAGGCGCGGAGGCCTGCGTCGCCTACGCCAGTGGCATGGCCGCGCTGCGCTCGCTGTTCGACGCGCAGCCGTGGAAGGCCGGCGACGTGCTGGTGATGCCCACGGACGGCTACGGCGTCACGCGGGCGCTCTACAAGAACCTGTGCGCCCGCTGGGGCGTGGAGCTGCGCCCGCTCGACCAGACGTCTCCGGAAGCGCCCGCGCGCATCCGCGAGTGGCGCCCGCGCCTGGTGCTGGCGGAGAGCATCTCCAACCCGCTCCTGCGCGTGCCGGACATCCGCGCGCTCGCGCAGGCCTGCAAGGACGCGGGGGCGGTGTTCGCGGTGGACGCGACGTTCCCGTCGCCCTTCGGCCAGCGCTCGCTGGAGCTGGGCGCGGACTACGCGGTGCAGTCCACCAGCAAGTGGCTCAACGGCCACAGCGACGCGCTGGGCGGCACGGTGAGTGGTTCCAAGGCGCGCATCGACCCGCTGCGGTCGGCGCGCATCCTGTCCGGCGACGTGCTGGGCCCCTTCGAGGCGTGGCTCACGCTGCGCGGCCTGCGCACGTTGCCCGTCCGCATGAAGGCCCACAACGAGCACGCCGCCCACGTGGCGAAGCGGCTTTCGGATTCGCCGCTGCTGGAGCGGGTCATCTACCCGGGCCTCTCTTCCCACCCGGACCACGCGGTGGCGGCGCGGGTGCTGGAGGGCGGCTTCGGGCCCATGGTGGCGTTCGAAATCAAGGGCGCGGGGCAGAAGGAAGGGGACCGGTTCCTGGAGGCGCTTCGCGTGGCGAAGCCCGGTCCTTCGCTGGGCGACGTGGGCACGCTGGTGATGCACGCGGCCAGCGCCAGCGCGCGCCGGATGACTCCCGAGGAGCGCGCCCAGGCGGGCATCCGCGACAGCCTCATCCGCGTGTCCGTGGGGTTGGAAGACCCGGACGACGTGGCGGACGACCTGCTCGCCGCGGTGGCGAAGGGGGCCGGCCGGTGAAGATGGTGGACGTCGGCGACAAGCCGAAGACGGACCGCGTGGCGGTGGCCACCGCGCGCCTGCGCATGCTGCCCGCGACGCGTGAGCGCATCCTCGCGGGGCAGGTGGAGAAGGGGGATGTGCTCGCGGCGGCGCGGCTCGCCGGCATCATGGCCGCCAAGCGCACCCCGGACTTCGTGCCCCTGTGCCATCCCATCGCGCTCGCGGGCGTGGACGTGACGCTCACGCCCGTGGACGAAGGGCTGGAGGTCCGCGTGCGGGTGAAGACGGTGGACCGCACGGGCGTGGAGATGGAGGCGCTCACGGCCGCGTGCGCGGCGGCGCTCACCGTCTATGACATGTGCAAGAGCGTGGACCGCGGCATGGTCATCGAAGCGGTGCAGCTGGACCACAAGTCCGGCGGACGCTCCGGCACCTGGGAGCGCGAGCAGGCCTAGCGCTTCGCTTCCGCGCGCAGCCGCTCCAGCAAGAAAGCCACCATCGCCAGCGAGTGCGTGATGTGGCCTTCCAGGATGAGCCGGGGCAGGTCCGCGCGCGGGTACAGCTCCACGGCGATGTCCTCGCCGTCATCCAGGTCCCCATCGCTCACGCGCTCGCAGTCCAGCGCCAGGTACGAGTGGCAGCGGTTGGTCTGGAAGGCCGGGTTGGGGTGCACGACGCCCAGCGGCTCCAGTCTCCCAGCGCGGTAGCCCGTCTCCTCTTCCAGCTCGCGCGCGGCGGCCGTGGCCGGGTCCTCGCCCGGGTCGATGACGCCGCCGGGTGCCTCCAGCGTCGCCGCCTCGATGCCGCAGCGGAACTGGCGCACCATCACCAGCTCATCCTGCTTCGTCACCGCGACGACGGTCACCCAGTCCGCGCACTCCATGTGCACGCGGGGGTGCTCCCGGTTCGTGCGCGGATCCATCACCACGTCCTCGCGCACCTTCACCACCGTGAAGTCGTGCACCAGTCCCCGGCGCAGACGCGGCCAGGGCTTCACTTGGGACTTGGGCGACTCGGGCGCGGACGACATGCGACGGGTTTCCTTTCTTCAGTTGAGCAACTCGGCGCGCTCGCGCAGCTCCCGGGCGGACAGCTCCAGGCGCTCGCGGTCCGGCGCGTCCGGGGACAGCTCCAGGCAGCGCTCCACGTCCTTGAGCGCCGCGCGGAAGGCGCCCAGCGTGGTGAGCAGCGACGCGCGGGTGCGCAGTTCACCCGGGTGGTCCGGGGCCAACAGCAGCAGCAGGTCCACCACCGCCAGCCCCTGCTGGCTGTCGTCACGCCCCAGGTACACGCGGCGCAGGTTGGACAGCATGCGGTACGCGATGAGCTCCACCGGCGCGGGCGCGAGCATCGCCCGGTCGAACTTGAGCTGCGGCGCCACGCGCTTGAGCAGCTCCTCGCAGCCGTGCTCCGTGAGGATGTCGCCGTGGTGGAAGGGGTCCATCACCAGCTTGTGGTCGCCCGCGTCGCACGCCACCAGGAAGTGGCCGGGGAAGGGGACGCCGTACAGCGAGATGCCCGCGCGGCGCGCCACCTCCAGGTAGAGCACCGACAGGGTTATCGGCAGCCCCACCTTCCGCTCCAGCACCCGGTCCAGGAAGCTGTTGTCCGGGGAGTGGTAGTCGTCCTCGTTGCCCCGGAAGCCTTCGATGTCCGCGAGCACGTGGCGCAGGGCGCGCAGGGGGGCCAGGGCCTCGCCCTTCTCGCGCAGGCGCTCCGTCTCCACCTGCACCCGCGCGGCGAGCGCATCCAGCGTCCTGAGACACGCCGGAGCATCCAGGTCCTCATGGCCCAACGTCGCGATGGCGAGGGCCGCCAGGTCCAGCCGCGGGGGTTCCGCGGCCAGGGAAGACACCAACCGCTCACGCGCCAGCGGAGGGCCGAAACCAGAGGAAAAGCTCACGGTGCGCACCAGTAACCCACGGATGCTCCTCACGGCAAAAGCAGGCAGCCGAGCATCAGGCGCCCGGTGGTGCCGCGGGCAGCCGGCCCTTGATTTCCGCACGCAGGGCCATTTGGGCTGAAATCAGTCCCGCCAGGATGCCGTCCTCGAACTCGAAGGTCGGGTGCTCCTTCAGCTCCGGGAAGTCGTGCGGGTTGCGCAGCTCCTCCGGCCCGATGTTGGGCACCGCCTCGCGCGCCAGCTTGAGCACCTTCGCTTGTTGCTGGGCAATCATCCGCTCGTAGAGGGGGGAGGCCAGGGCCAGCAACTCGTTCGCCGTCTCTTCCGTCATGGTGTGTGTGCCTCTAGCCTCACTCTTGGGCGATGTCCCACTTCATCCGCCGGTAGGTGTAACGGAAGGACTCGGCGTTCGCTTCGACGGCGTCCCCCGGGCCCTCTCGCCCGTCCAGGAAGGCGACGAAGTCGAACTGCCGCCCGGGCTGGCCGTACTCGGCGTCGAACACGCGCACGATTTCGTTCGCCGGCAGCGTCCTGCGACCCGCCACGCTCACCAGGGGGATGTCCAGGCCCTTCATGTCCTTCGACGGGGCGTAGGACTTCCACACCAGCTCCGTGCACACCAGCGACTGGTCGGAGAAGAAGTCGAAGTTGAAGTCGTACGGACGGCCCTGGAAGGTGAAGGCGCGCAGGATGGCGCGGGCCTTGTCCACCTGGGACAGCCGGGGCCGCAGCACGCCCAGGTAGTCCACGTGCATGCCGTGCTCCACGCCGGTGAAGCTCACGCCCTCGCTGATGGACTCGATGATGCGCAACGGGTCTCCGTGCGCGTCCTTGCCGGTGTACTCGGCCCACTTCGCGGGGAAGGCCTTCGCCAGGTGGGCGGTGAACGTCTCCGGGCGGCCGGGCAGGGTGGCCACCCAGGTCTTCACCTCCGGATCCGCGTCGAAGGTCTGGGAGAGCTCCTGCGGCGTGCCCACGTACAGCTCCGCGTGCGGCCAGAAGCCCGGCAGCCCGATGTTGGACAGGAACCAGTTCTGCCGCGCGACCATCACGTCGCCCGGGGCCATGCGCGGAAGGAGCGACAGCACCTGCTCCCGGGAGATGAGCGGCTTGCCGGAGCGGTGCACGCGCGTGTCGCCCATCCACTCCGCCACGGTCTTCTGCACCGGGAACACCGCGCGAGCGGTGGTGTCCTGGGTGAGGTCCGCGGCGGCCTTGGCGAAGAGCACCGGGCCTCGCTTCAGGAGGCGTGAGCGGGCCGCCTTGCTGTCCTGCCGCATGGTCTGGAAGAGCGCGGGGACGCCGGGCTCGTTCAGCACGCCGGCCTTCGCCAGCACCGGGTGCAGCGTGGCGCGGTAGCCGTCGCCCGTGAAGAGCTGCGTGCTGGTGCCCACGTGGACGACCTTCTCCTTGAAGCGGCTGAAGGCGCGCGGGGGCAGGCCGTACTCGGGGCCGGGCTCGTTCAGCAGCACCTCCAGCTGCGCCTGGCCTCCGGTGAGGTCCGCGAAGGCCATCCCCTGCGCCAGCTCCGACGCGAGCGCGGCGTGGGTGAGGAGGAAGCCCCAGGCGTGCTTCTTCGGCTGGGTGAAGGCGGGCACCTTGAGGAAGTCCCAGTAGCGCTGGCGCACCACCTCCGTGGAGATGAAGCAGTCGAAGAAGGCGGCCCAGGTGGACACCAGGAGCTGCTTCTCGTCCGGGGTGTAGGGCACGTCCTTGCCGCGCTGGTACAGCGCCTTGGAGCGGAAGGCCTCCTCCTTGAGCCGGCGGAGCCCCTCGGTTCCCTGGCGCAGCGTCTCCAGGTCTCGGCGGGCCTGGGCCACGAAGGCGGCGTCGTCCAGCGCGTAGACGTCGCGCGGAGCCGTGGTGGCGACCGTGGCGGGGGCAGGGGACGTCGGTTCGGCGGGGGGGCTGGCGAGCGTGAGCCAGGCGGCGAGCAGGGAGGCTGCGGACATCAGGGAGGACACTCCGTCGGGCGTTGGCGCGGGGGACTCTACTCCGAAGCGGACGCGAGCAAGACGGCCGGTCCCCCGCTTGCCTGGCGTCGTAGGAGGTGCCGGGCGGCAGGGTGGCCCGGGGCGGGCGTCATCCCCACGTTGAGGCATGAATGGCCGTCCGGGCACTGGACGCTCCGGGCGCAAGAAAGGTGGAAGGCACGATGGCTTACGGAAAGGCTGAGGATCCCGCGCGCTCCATCACCCCGCATCTGGATGGGGTGGAGTACCCGGCGACGCGCGAGGAACTCGTCGAGGCTGCCGCGGACAGCGAGGCCCCGGTCGACATCATCAACATCCTCAAGTCCCTGCCGCAGGAGGAGTACATGTTGCGCGACCACGTGCTGCGCGACCTGGCGGAGGCCGAGCGCCGCTTCGCGATGAACGGCCTCAAGGATGACGATGGCGTGGACCGCGACCGGCGCAACATCGGGCGCGACCGCATCGAGGGTGCCTCCGAGGGCGAGACGCGCCACCCCTAGTGTCGCCCACGCGCTGACACTCCACACAAGGACGTTGCAAGACGCTCGCGGGCGCCCTGGCTTTCTGCCAGCGTTCGCGAGCGCATGCGTACGGGCCTCTTGTGGAGCTGTCTGCTGCTGTCGCTGGCTGCCGGGTGCACGTCCCGGTATCCGCCGCTCAACCCCGCGCCGGGGCTGCCGCCGCCGGTGCGTCTGGACTTCAAGCCGCCCGTGGATCGCCTCCTCACCGAATCCGTGCGCGCCACCCGCACCCTCCAGCGCGAGGGTCAGCGGGAAGTGCGCGACGAGGCGGCCTTCACCACCGAGACGCGCTTCACCCCCTCCGACGGCGGCTGGCGCGTGGCCCAATCCATGCGCACCCCGCGACAGGTGCATGACGGGCACGACGTGCCGTCCGTGTCCGGCGCCGTGCTGGAGCGCTTCACGCTGCGCATGCAGCTGGCGGCGGACGGCACCTTCGTGAAGCTGGTGGGCCCGGAGGCCGCGCAGGAGGCGCTGCGGCAGGTGGCGCCCGAAGGCACCGGCGTGCCGGAGGTGGAGCGCTTCTTCAACCCGGAGGCGCTGGAGATCCGCACGCGCCGCGAGTGGGAGGCGAAGTACGCGGGGCTGCTCCAGCGCAACCTGGTGGAGGGGCAGCGCACCTGGGCGGTGGACTCCGTGGACGTGAACGGCGAGGAGCGCGCCTTCCTGCTGGAGCGCACGGTGGAGGGCACGCGGCTCACGACGTTCGGCGACGCGGTGGTGCTGACGCTGAAGTGCCTGGACGCGCTGCCTCCCAACGCCCCGGCGGAGCTGAAGGCCGCGTGGGCGGAGGCCGGTTCGCCCGAGCTTTCGAAGGGCGTGACGTGTGAAGGCGAGCAGGTGGTGACGTGGGCCCGGTTCATCCCGGTGCGCCGCCTGCTGAAGGTGAAGGCGGTGGGGGCGGGCGGCACGTTGACGCTCACCACCGAGTCCCAGGCGGAACAGCTCCAGGAGGAAGGGCCATGAGCCACGACGAGTACCTCATCGAGGATGACGCGGGTGTGAAGCGCGTGGTGCAGGAATCCATGCGCGTGGCGGTGCTGGGCATCAAGACGGAGGACCACTCCGCCCAGCCCGCGTACTACGTGCCGGAGTACCTGGCGAAGGCGGGCGTGGACGTGGTGCCGGTGCCCGTCTACTACCCGGACGCGAAGGTCATCCTGGGCAAGCCGGTGTACCGGAGGCTGGTGGACATCCCGGGCGACATCGACCTGGTGGACGTGTTCCGCAGGCCCGGCGACATCGACCAGCACGTGGACGACATCATCGCGAAGAAGCCCAAGGCGGTGTGGTTCCAGTCCGGCATCCGCAACGACGCCGCGGCGAAGAAGCTGGCCGCCGCTGGCATCCGCGTGGTGCAGGACCGCTGCCTGATGGTGGACCACCGCCGCTACAGCGGGCGCTGACGGCTGGAGAAGACAACGGCCCCCCGCACCCCGAAGGGCACGGAGGGCCGCGTGGCCGCACGTGGAGGTCGGCGGCCTTTGTCAGCTCTAGAAGTTGCCGGAGATGACCTTGGGCAGGGCCTTCTGCAGGTCCGGCAGCGGGCCAATCTTCCGGGTGTCGTTGGCCTGCGCCGTGCCGTTGTTGACGAACAGTCCGCGCATCTGCGCGGACGTCAGCAGCCGGCCGTTGGCCTTCGCCACGCCCTGCGCGCTGACGGCGGCGCCCACGACGATGGGCGACGCGCTGGAGGTGCCGCTGAAGGTGGACGTGTAGTACTGGTCCTCGCCGTAGGCGCTGCCGAAGCGGTCGCCGTAGCCGGTGGTGACGACCTGCTCACCCCAGGCGTGCACGTTCACGCGCTGACCGAAGTTGGTCCAGCACATGGGCACGCGCGTGGTGGCGGTGCTGGCGCCCACCAGGATGGCGCCCGAGTCACGCGTGGCCGGGTTGAACCGGCCGCCGTAGGCCGCCGCGTCCAGGTTCGCGCTGCCGTTGCCCGCCGCCTCCACCACGACGACGCCGTTGGCGGTGGCGGTGCGGATGGCGTCGTAGTTGTCCTGCCAGTACTCCATCGCGATGTAGTTGCACTGGGACGTGTTGCACGTGCAGGCCGTGCCGTCCGCGGGGCCGCCCGCGTGCAGCTCGATCAGGATGACGCCGCCCCTGCCCACCGCCGCCGCCGCGTTGGTGATGGCGCTCGCGCTGCTCTGCGCGCCAATGGCCTCCACGCCCGGCGACGCCGCGCTGGCGATGCCCGTCACACCGTAGCCGTTGTTCGCGCCGACGATTTCACCCAGCACCGCGGTGCCGTGGTTGCGCCAGCCCAGGTCGTTGTACTGCGTGCCGCCAATGCGGAAGAACGCGGGGAAGTCCTCGTGCGAGGTGCGCCAGCCACCCTCGATGTCCACGATCTTCACGTTGGTGCCCCGGCCGCCCGTCTGCGTCCACGCGTAGGTCGCGTTGATGCCGGAGGGCGCCGCGTTGAGATAGCCCTGGTTGGCCTGGTACAGCGGCGTGGTGGGCGGCAGGTCCGCCGCGGATAGCAGCGAGCGCAGCCCCGCCTCCATGGCGAAGTTCACCATCGCCGGCTCCGGAGGCGGCGCGGCGTAGGCCGTCTCCACGCTCCCCACGCGGTTGAGCGCCGCCACCAGGTCCGCCACGGTGTCCGCGGTGGTGCCGGGCAGCAGCGGTACTTCGAAGTACAGGTTCAGGTCCGCCAGTTGCTCGCCGCTCGACTTCTCACCGGACAGCTTGCTCGCGTCCAGCGCGGCCTCTTCCGCCTGGAACACCCGCTCCAGCACACCGATGCGCGGCGCGCGCTCCAGCAGCGCCACCACCTCCGCCAGGTCCGCGTCCACGCGCGCGGAGTCCAGGCGCAGGCCGGACAGCAGCTCACGCTCGCCCGCGCTGCGCTCGGAGGACAGGGCGCGCAGCGCGTTGTCGCGCAGACGCACGTGGCTGCCCTCGTGGAACTTCACCACCAGCCGCTCCACGAACGTGCCCGCGGGCAGCTCCCGCCCCGTGGGCTTCGCCATGAGCGCGCGCGGCGCCAGCGAGGGGGCGGCGACAGCAGCGGGGGCCAACGCCAGCAGGGACACAGCCATGACCGCGCCGCGCAGGGGGCGCTGGGACAGCGTCGACTTCAGCATGGACTTCCTCCGGGATGGACAGCATCCCCACCATGCCACGCCGGTCTGTCATTCAAATCAGGCTATTCTGTTATTTCTATCCTGGTGGTTTATTCGGCCCTCATTGAACCGGGCGGGCGTGCGGAGGTGTTCAGGTGGTTCCCTCGAACGGAACTGGGGGCCGGGCCAGGGCGCGCTCCGCGGACAGCCGGGCCTGATCCAGGGCGTCGAAGCCGCGCTCCAGCGTGGCGGGTGTCACCGGCGGCAGGTTGGAGACGACGACATAGACGGGCACGTTGCGCGTCTGGAGGACGGTGAGCTGGAGGCGGAAGTGGTCTCGCCGGAGCGCGGCGGAGCCGGCGGCCAGGCCCTGCGGATAGGCCATGGGCCCGCCCACCACCTTGCCCGTCCGGCTGGGCAGGAAGTGCACGAGGATGGCGTCCAGGTCCTTGCCGATGCTGCTCTCCTGGAGCGACAGCGCGGGCGCCTTGTCCACGAGCCCGCCGTCCCAGAACAGCTGGCCGTCCAGCGGCACCGCGCGGAAGAGGCCCGGGTACGCGCAGGTGGCGTGGACGCGCGGGGCCAGCTCCCCGGTGGTGAACACCTGGTGCGAGCCGTGGGTGAGGTTGGCCGCGGTGAGCAGCAGCGGGTGCGGCAGGTCCTCGAAGGTGGACACCGGCAGCGTGTCCTCCAGCAGGCGCCGGAAGCGCTCGCCCTTGAGCAGGCCCGTGAAGCCGTGTCCCCGGGACGCCACGTTCAGCATCGCGCCAATGGGGTCCGGGTCCCAGAAGTTGGCCCGCGTCTGGCGCAGCACCAGCTCCTCCAGCGCCGTCATGGGCATGCCCGCCGCCGCGTACGCCGCCACCATCCCGCCCGAGGACGTGCCCGCGTAGGCGTGCGGCTTCAGTCCGGAGGCGTGCAGCCCCTTCAGGAAGCCCGCGTGGCCATAGAAGCCGAAGTAGCCCGCGGAGAGGACCAGCCCGAACCGCTTGCCTTCGAGCAGGGAGTGCAGCGTGGAAGAGGGAGCCATTCCGGATTTTTACGGGATGGGTGTGCCTCAAGGCAACGCAATGCGTTGGCGGGGCCATTGTGGTTGGGGGCTTGAATCGATATATGTTGATGGCTCGATATGGACGTCCTCTCTCAATCCTTCCGTGTCCTGGGGGACACGACGCGGCTGCGCATCCTGCGGTTGGTGGCGCAGGCGCCGCTGAACGTGACGGAGCTCGTGTCGCTGGTGGGGGTGGCCCAGTCGTCGGTGTCGCACCACCTGTCGAAGCTGAAGGGGCTGGGGCTCATCCGCGAGGAGCGGCAGGCGGGCTTCACCTACTACTCGCTGGCGCTGGAGTCGGATGACTCGCGCTGGCCGCTCGTCCGGCTGGCGCGCGAGGCGGAGGACGCGGCGGGAGACTCCGCGCGGCTCAACGACCTGCTGCGCGCGCGGGAGGACCGGCAGGCACTCAACGAGCGGCTGTTGGAGCCCGGCCAGTCGTGGTTCCTCTGGGCGGGGGCGCTGGCGTCGCTGTTGCCGCCGCTGGACGTGGCGGACTTCGGCTGTGGCACGGGCGTGTTCAGCCGGGCCATGGCGCGGTGGGCGCGGCACGTGTGGGCCATCGACCAGAGTGAGGACGCGCTGTCCCAGGCTCGAACTCTGGCCCTCCGTGACGAACTGAAGAACATCACGTTCCTGCGCGAGGACCTGCACCGGCTGTCCCTGGCCGGTGGGCGCATGGACCTGGTGGTGATTTCGCAGAGCCTGCACCACGTGGAGGCTCCGGCGGCGGTGGTGGCGGAGGCCGCGCGGCTGCTCAAGCCGGGCGGCCGGCTGGTGGTGCTGGAGCTGATGCCGCACGAAGAGAAGTGGGTGCTGGAGCGGTTGGGGCACCGGCACCTGGGCTTTTCGCCCGAAGTCCTGGAAGCGGCCCTTCGCGAGGCCGGCTTCACGTCGTTCACCCGCGAGACGCACGCGCGCGACGGGGCCAGTCCCTTCCGCGTCTTCCTGCTGACCGGAGTCAAACCGTCATGACGAGCCACATCGCCCATCCCCTGCCGCTTCCCCCCGGGGAGCACGGCCAGCGCGTGGAAGCGCTCAAGGCCGCGATGCGTGAGCGCATCCTCGTGCTGGACGGCGCCATGGGCACGCTCCTGCAGGGGCACACGCTGGTGGCGGCGGACTTCGGCGGCGCGGAGTACGAGGGCTGCAACGAGCACCTGGTCCTCACCCGCCCGGACGTCATCGAAGGCATTCACGCGAAGTACTTCGCCGCGGGCGCGGACGTGACGGAGACGGACAGCTTCGGCGGCACCCCGGTGGTGCTGGCGGAGTTCGAGCTGGGCCACAAGGCGATGGAGATCAACATCGCCGCGTCCCGCCTGGCGCTGAATGCGGCCAAGGCCGCGGAGGCGAAGGACGGGCGGATGCGCTGGGTGGCGGGCTCCATCGGCCCTACCACCAAGGCCATCAGCGTCACGGGCGGCATCACCTTCGAGGAGTTGGTGGACAACTTCGCCGTGCAGGCCGAAGGGCTCGCGGTGGGTGGCTCCGACTACCTGCTGGTGGAGACGGCGCAGGACACGCGCAACGTGAAGGCGGCGCTGCTGGGAATCGACCGGGCGTTCAAGAAGCTGGGCTGGGCGGTGCCGGTGGCGGTGTCCGGCACCATCGAGCCGATGGGCACGATGCTCGCGGGCCAGTCCGTGGAGAGCCTGGCCACGTCGCTGGAGCACACGGACCTGCTGTATCTGGGGCTCAACTGCGCCACGGGTCCGGACTTCATGACGGACCACATCCGCTCGCTGTCCTCCATGAGCCCGTTCCCGGTGTCGTGCGTGCCCAACGCGGGCCTGCCGGACGAGAACGGCCAGTACCTGGAGTCGCCGGAGATGATTGCACGGTCGCTCCGGCGCTTCTGTGACAGCGGTTGGATCAACGTGGTGGGCGGCTGTTGCGGCACGCACGCGGGCCACATCGAGGCGCTCGCCGCCGCGGTGAAGGGGCTCAAGCCGCGCACGGAAGTACCCAAGCCGCGCTCGTCGCTGTCCGGCGTGGACTACCTGGAGGTGACGGACGAGCAGCGCCCCATCATCGTGGGCGAGCGCACCAACGTCATCGGCAGCAAGAAGTTCAAGGAACTCATCGTCGCGGGTGCGTTCGACGACGCGTCGGAGATTGCTCGCGCCCAGGTGCGGCGAGCGGCGCAGGTCATCGACATCTGCCTGGCGAACCCGGACCGGGACGAGCTGGAGGACATGCGCCACTTCCTGGAGGTGGTGGTCAAGAAGGTGCGCGTGCCGCTGATGATCGACTCGACGGACGAGAAGGTCATCGCCATGGCGCTCACGTACTGCCAGGGCAAGGCCATCATCAACTCCGTCAACCTGGAGGACGGCGAGGAGCGCTTCGAGAAGGTCGTCCCCCTGGCGAAGGCCTTCGGCGCGGCGCTGGTGGTGGGCTGCATCGACGAGGTGGGCATGGCCGTCACGCGCGACCGCAAGCTCGCCGTGGCCGAGCGCAGCTACGAGCTGCTCACCCAGAAGTACGGCATGCGCCCGGAGGACCTGTACTTCGACCCGCTCGTGTTCCCCTGCGCCTCCGGTGACGCTCAGTACACCGGCAGCGGCGTGGAGACGATTGAGGGCGTGCGGCTGATCAAACAGCGCTTCCCGCAGTGCCGCACGGTGCTGGGCATCAGCAACGTGTCCTTCGGTCTGCCCACCGCGGGCCGCGAGGTGTTGAACTCCGTGTTCCTGTACCACTGCGTACAGGCGGGCCTGGACATGGCGCTCGTCAACTCGGAGAAGCTGGAGCGCTACCCGTCGCTGCCGGCGGAGGAGCGGAAGCTCTCCGAGGACCTCCTCTACAACCGGACCGCGGACCCGGTGACGCCCTTCGCGGCGCACTTCCGCGAGCGCAAGCCCGCGCGCGCCCAGGTGAGCACCCTGCCGCTGTTCGAGCGGCTCCAGCGCTACATCATCGAAGGCACGCGCGATGGGCTGACGGCGGATCTGGACCTGGCGATGAAGGAGATGCCGCCGCTGGAGATCATCAACGGGCCGTTGATGAAGGGCATGGACGAGGTGGGCCGCCTCTTCGGCGCCAACGAGCTCATCGTCGCGGAGGTGCTCCAGAGCGCGGAGTCCATGAAGGCGGCGGTGAGCCACCTGGAGCCGCACATGAGCCAGACCCAGGCGGCGTCGCGCGGGAAGATTGTCCTCGCGACGGTGAAGGGGGACGTGCACGACATCGGCAAGAACCTGGTGGAGATCATCCTCGCCAACAACGGCTTCCAGGTGGTGAACCTGGGCATCAAGGTCCCGCCCGAGCAGCTGGTGCTGGCGGTGAAGGAACACCGGCCGGACATCCTGGGCCTGTCCGGCCTGCTGGTGAAGAGCGCGCACCAGATGGTGGCCACCGCGGAGGACCTGAAGCGCGCGGGTGTGGAGACGCCCATCCTGGTGGGCGGCGCCGCGCTCAGCCGCAACTTCGTGGACCGCAACATCGCCCCGGCCTACGGCGGCGGCACGGTGGCCTACGCGCAGGACGCGATGAACGGCCTGGAGCTGGCGAAGCAGATCGTGGAGCCGGGCGCGCACGCGAAGCTGCGGGATGACCTGGCCGCGCGTCGGTTGAAGCTGGCGCAGGAGGCGAAGGATCGGCCCGCGCCCGCGGCCCCGGTGCGCCGCTCGCGCAGCACGGAGGTGGCGGTGCTGGACTCGGTGCCGCCCGCGCCGGACTTCGCTCGGCACGTGCTCACCAACACGCCGTTGGACCACATCTGGAAGTTCATCAACCCGGTGATGCTCTACGGCCGTCACCTGGGCCTGCGCACGTCGTCGCGCGCGCTGGGCACGCCGGCGGAAGCGGAGCTGGCCAAGACGGAAGAGGGCCGCAAGGCGCTGGCGCTGAAGGAGGCGGTGGAGGAGCTGAAGACGCTCTTGCGCGGCGGAGCTATGCACGCGCGCTCGGTGTTCCAGTTCTTCAAGGCGGCCAGCGACGGCGACCGCGTGCTGCTCTTCGACGGCACGACGGGCGAGCCGGTGACGTCCTTCGACTTCCCCCGGCAGGACAAGGACAACGGCCTGTGCCTGGCGGACTACGTGAAGCCGCTGGAGAACGGCAAGCCGGTGGACGCGCTCTCGCTGTTCGTCACCACCGCGGGCTCGGGCATCCGCGAGCTGTCCGAAGGCTTCAAGGCCAAGGGCGAGTTCCTCAAGATGCACGCGGTGCAGGCGCTGGCGCTGGAGACCGCGGAGGGTTACGCGGAGCTCCTGCACACGCAGCTGCGCAGCATGTGGGGCTTCCCGGACCGCGCGGACATGACGATGCTGGAGCGCTTCCGCGCGGAGTACACCGGCAAGCGCTACTCGTTCGGCTACCCGGCGTGCCCGCGCCTGGAGGACCAGACGAAGCTGTTCGCCGCGCTCAAGCCGGAGGAGATCGGCGTGCAGCTCACCGACGGCTGCATGATGGAGCCCGAGGCGAGCGTGTCCGCCATCGTCTTCCACCACCCGGGCGCCACGTACTTCTCGGTGACTTGATGCGTCGCGGGCCCGAAGGTCGGGCCCGGGCGACGCGGAAGGGATAGATTGCCCCCCATGCCTTCGCCCACCATCCGTCGCGCCGTCCAGCTCCTGCCCGCGTGTGCCACGACGGGCATCGGCAGCCTGCCGCACACCCAGGTGGAATTGGGTCTGCAGGCCGCGCTCGCCATGGACATCCCGTTCCTGCCGCAGCTACCGGTGGGCCATCCCTCCGAGCTGATGATCCCCGCCGCGCTGGAGGGCCTGCCGGGCCTGCGCTTCGACGAGGACGGCGTCTGCACGGTGGACGTGGACGGGTGGAACGCGGGGCGCGAGGCCTTCGAGAAGCGGCTGGAGGCGGCGCTCGCCTCCGGGAACCTGGAGTCCTTCGAGCCCACGGCGGACGCGTGCCGCGCTTGGAAGCCGTTCCTCTGGGAGGTGGAGCACCGCAAGCTGGCGTTCGCGAAGGCGCAGCTGGCCGGCCCCTTCACTGTGCGCTCCGTGGTGCGCACCGCGACGGGTGAGCCGGTGCTGGCGGTGCCGGGCCTGGACGCGGCGCTGTACCGGCTGGTGATGGTGCGCGCGCTGGCCATGGTGCGCGCCCTCAAGCGCACGGGCACCACGCCCCTGTTCTACCTGGACGAGCCAGGCCTCTACGCCTACGTGCGGATGAACCCGCAGCACCTCTTGGCGCAGCAGGAGCTGCGGCTCTTGGTGGTGGCGTTGCAGCGCGAGGGCGCGCTCGTGGGCATCCACTGCTGCGGCAACACCGACTGGGGCGTGCTGCTGGACGCGCAGGCGGACCTGGTGTCGCTGGACGTGCGGCTGTCTCTGGACGCGATGCTGGAGGAGACGGACGCGCTGAAGCGCTTCCTGGACTCCGGCGCCACGCTGAGCCTGGGCGTCATCCCCACGGACCTGGCGTCCACGTATTCGGTGGAGGAGCTGTCGGACTCGGTGGAGGCGTCGTTGAAGGCGGCGCTGCCCAACGACATCGGCTTCGCGCGCGCGCTGTCCACGGTGCTGCTGACGCCCGCATGCGGGCTGGCGATGCGCTCGGTGATGGACGCCGAGCGCATCCTGGAAGAGCTGAAGCAGGCCCAGCGCCGGCTGAAGCGCGCGCTGGAGTCCGAGCGCCCGTCCCTCCAGGGGATGCCGCCCGCGCACTGACTCGCGGGCTGCCCTGGCGGCTGACTACTGCCGGCCGAGCCGCAGCTCGCGTTCAGCCTGGTGCCAGTCGTGTTCGGGGTTGCCGTGCGTGCCGCCCCGGGCCTGGAAGATTTCGTAGGCACGGCGGGCAATCTGCTCCTGCGTGAGCGCGGCGGTCTTGCTCGTGGGCGCGCTCGCCGTGGCCGCCGGCTTCTTGTCCTCGGTCCGCTCCGGCGCGGCCTTGGGGGCCGGGTTCGGTTGCGACTTCTGCGCGTTCTGACGGGCCATGGGGCTTCCTCCTGGAAAAGGCGGCCTGAAGCTTCGGACGCGCTCCGGCATCACGGAAGAGACCCAAGTCGTGTGGGGTTGCCGGAGCGACACCTCAGGTCGCGAAGTGTTGAGGGACCAACGGGCCATTCCGCGCGGAAAATCCATCAGCGGAATAGGCCCGGACGTGCGGTCCTGGAGTTGAAGGCCACCAGGCGCTTCAACGGCTGGCCGCTTTCCGGGCAGGGCGGCCCGCCGTCTTCTTCTTCGCGGGCGCGGTGTCGTCTCCCAACACTCCGTGCCCCAACGCCGCGTCGAGCGCGCGCTGCATCGCGGTGCTCATGCCCAGCGCCTCCGCCTCCCGCGGCGTGCACCAGCGCAGCTCCTGGAACGCGGAGGACTTCGTGGGGCGCTTGTCGCCCGTCACGCGCAACAGCCGCAGCGTGAGGTCGCGGTGGGTGAGCTGCCGGCGCACGCTGTCCAACGTGCCCACCAGCGTGAGCGGCGCGCCCAGTGCTGTCGCCAGCCGCTCCGTCGCCTCTGCTTCGGACGTGTCCTCCTCCACCTCCACGGCGGGCAGCTCCCACAGGCCGCCGAAGAGGCCCTTGTCCGCGCGACGCGCGAAGAGGAGCGTGCCCGCGTGCGGCCACACGGCCAGCGCCAGGAACAGCTTGCGAGGCGCGGCGCGCACCTTGGCCGGAGGCAGCTCGTCCACGCGGCCCTTCTTGAACGCGATGCACCCGTCGCGCACGGGGCACAGCAGGCACAGCGGCGACTCCGGCCGGCACACCGTGGCGCCGTGCTCCATCAGCGCCTGGTTGAAGTCTCCGGGCCGCTCGCCCTTCACCAGCGCGGAGGCCAGCGCCCAGAGCGTGGCCTCGCGGTCGCGGTCTCCGGGCAGGCCTTCCACCTCGAAGAGGCGCGACAGCACGCGGGCCACGTTGCCGTCCACGATGGGCGCCTCCTCGCCAAAGGCGATGGAGGCCACGGCCCCGGAGGTGTAGCGGCCGAAGCCGGGCAGGGAGAGCAGCTCCTCCGCCTTGGACGGGAGCTTCCCGCCGAAGCGCTCCACCACCTCCTGCGCGGCCCGGTGCAGGTTGCGCGCGCGCGAGTAGTAGCCCAGCCCCTTCCACCCGGAGAGCACGTCGTCCAGGGGCGCGGAGGCCAGGGCCTTCACCGTGGGAAAGCGCGCGAGGAAACGCTCCCAGTACGGGATGACCGTGGACACCTGCGTCTGCTGGAGCATGACCTCGCTGAGCCAGATGGCGTACGGGTCGCGCGTGCGGCGCCAGGGCAGGTCGCGCTTGTTCCGGTCGTACCAGGAGAGCAGCGGGCCGTGGAGGGCGGCGTGGCGTTCAGGGGAGACGGGAGCGGGGAGTGCCCCGGTGTCGGTGCGCTTGCGTGGGCTCATGTGATTCTTCGCGGGGGCGGCGCGGCACCATACCCGTACGGTCGGGTGCACCCGTCGTTTTTACCGACGGCATGGGGCGGTTGTCCGGCCGCCCGTCCCTCTTCTGGCGGGGCGGGCGATCGTCTATAGGATGCCCGCGTCCATGGCCCGTCCTCCCATCACCAACGACTTCTCCTGGTCCAAGAGCCGCCACGAGAAGTTCTCCGAGTGTCTCCGGGCCTACTACCTCTACTACTACCGCTCCTGGGGCGGCTGGGAGGCGGAGGCGGCCAAGGACGTGCGCGAACTCTACGTCCTCAAGAAGCTGCACAACCGCTACACCTGGGCGGGCAGCATCGTGCACGAGGCCCTCAAGGACGTGCTGCTGGACTGGCGCGCCGGCCGTGACGTGGACCCCGCGAAGGTGGAGGCGCGCACGCACAAGCTGATGCAGGACGACTTCCGGCACTCGCGCTCCAAGGCCTACTGGACGCAGAAGTACCGCAAGCCCTTCACCGGCCTTTCAGAGCACGAGTACGGGGAGGACATCCCCAACGAGTCCTGGAAGCAGAACTTCGAAACGGTGCGCTCCGCGCTCGCGTGGTTCTTCCAGTCGCGCTGGCCCACGGTGGCCAAGGGGCTCAAGCCCGCGCAGTGGCTGGAGGTGGACGCGGGCTTCGACTTCGCCCACTTCGTCATGGACGGGGTGAAGACCTTCGCCATCCCGGACTTCGCCTACGTGGACGCCGAAGGCTCCGTCGTCGTCGTGGACTGGAAGACGGGCCGCTCGCGCGAGGGCTACGACGAACAGGTGCTGGGCTACGCGCTCTACATCGCGCAGCGCTACCGCTACCCGCTGGAGAAGGTGCGCGCGTCGCTCGTGTACCTCAACGAGGGCCTGGAGCACGACGTGACGGTGGACCCGTCCGCCATGGACTCCTTCCGCCAGCACTTCGCCCGGAGCGTGGAGGGGATGCGCGCGCTGCTCAAGGACACCGCCACCAACACGCCGAAGGAACCGGACGCCTTCCCGCAGACGGGGAACCTGGACGCCTGCGCCCGCTGCGTCTTCCGCCGTCCGTGCGGCCGGGAGCCCGCGGTGACGCAGGCCCGGCCTCGCGTGGCCTGAAGCGCGCTACCGCGTTGAAGCGAGCCGGCGCA
The DNA here is from genome assembly GCF_003668965.1 of Corallococcus sp. AB030. Classification (NCBI taxonomy): domain Bacteria; kingdom Pseudomonadati; phylum Myxococcota; class Myxococcia; order Myxococcales; family Myxococcaceae; genus Corallococcus; species Corallococcus sp. AB030. The sequence continues at coordinate 840 of NZ_RAWQ01000192.1, read as the reverse complement.
CCACCACGCCCGCGGCGTTCATGCCGAAGGCGGAGGTGACGAACGCCACGCTGCCGTCAATCTGCGTGCGGTGGTCGCAGGTGTGGAACTCGTTGTCCTGCGGGCAGACGCACAGGAAGCCGTCGGTCGCGTCGTCGTAGTTGAGCGGCACCGGCTGCCGGCGCGTCTCGATGGAGTACACGGCGGTGATGCCCGTGTGGCGCTCCGTCTCCACGCCGTACTTGCGCTTGAGCAGCTTGCGGATGTCCTTGGCGAAGGGGTCCATGTGCGTCTCGCTCAGGTCCTCCACGCGGATGGCCGTGGGGTCCAGGCGTCCCGCCGCGCCCATGGAGCTGACCACCGGCAGGCCCAGCGTCACGCACCGGTGCAGCAGGTGCAGCTTCGCCTTCACGTTGTCGATGGCGTCCACCACGAAGTCGTAGCGGCCCGCGGGCAGCAGCGTCTCCGCCAGCTCCTCGCGGTAGAACTCGCGCAGGGCCTCCACCTTCGCCTGCGGGTTGATCTCCTGGCAGCGCTGGGCCATCAGCTCCGCCTTGGACTTGCCCACCGACTTCACCGTCGCGTGCAGCTGGCGGTTGGTGTTGGTGACGCACACGTCGTCGTGGTCCACCAGCGTGAGGCGGCCCACGCCGCTGCGCACCAGGCCCTCCGCTGTGAAGCTGCCCACGCCGCCCAGGCCGAACACCACCACGTGCGCGTTGGCCAGCCGCTCCATGGCGTTGTCGCCCAACAGGCGCGCCGTGCGGTCGAAGCGGCGCGACAGCTTGAAGGGCTTCGCCAGCGACGCTTCCGGCGCGACAGCGTTCAAAGCGGCCGGGGAGGCGGGGGGAGCCTCGGTCC
>NZ_RAWQ01000191.1:0-21698 GCF_003668965.1 Corallococcus sp. AB030 | reverse complement strand
CACCTCAAGCTGATCGCGCCGCAGCTCCCACCGGGCCGGAGGCCACCGCTGCGGCCGTCGCTCTCCCCGCGACGCTCCAGGAGGTTTCAGCCACCGTGACGACGCAGCCGAAAGAGACGCAGCCCCTCCAACTCCCCTCGAAGCCCGCGAAGAAGGGCATGAGCGTCATGGCCCGTGCTGTCGGCACGGCTGCGCTCTGCACTTCGTTCGGGTGCCCGGGGCCGCAGGTGCGTCCAGCGCCTCCTCCGGAGCCGTGCCCGGCTGGTGCAGAGAAAGCTATGCGGAAGCTTGGAGTCCGAGAAGGATCAAGCCATCCGATTACTTTTGTCTTGAAGGGCAGCCAAAGCCCTAGAGTGATTTCCATCGGGGAAGGCCCTGTAGAAGTGATGTTGGTGGCCGACTGGTTTGGCATGCCGGACGGCACGATGCTCGCGGGGCGTAGCATCGTGCGTGACCGTGTTTACGTTCGGCTCAATTGGGCGACAACTCCGCAAGGTGACAGTTTTCCCGTATGCCTGGATGTTGTTGGCGGGAATGACTCCGACAGGGGTCTTGCAAGGGAACCGGGAGAAAGCTCTCCCTCGCGTGCCCGCATCTATTCGAGCAACTACGCGGAAGCCGTCAGCGAATTCAAATAGCGGTCGGTCAGGGAGTCATTGCTGAGTGTATTCGCCAACCTGGGTGGTCCCTCTTCTGTTCCTTCTTGTTGGAGGAACGGCGCTGGCGCAGGCGGAACGAGAGGATGGCGTTCAGACAACACGTCGGATCGAGTTGGCTGAGACAAGCGATACGATTCCGGAGGTGCAGATCAGCGCGGGGCTCTCGTCGGTCCTGCTCTTTGATTCGGAGCTTGCTCGCGAAGGAGTCGAGCTGGAGGGACGGGAGCACTTTTCGCTTTTGGAGATTGGCCAGACGGTCATCCGTCTCATCCCCTCGCCGTATCAACGCCCCGGTGAACGAGTTCGCCTGACCGTGCGCTTCCGAGATGGCGCGGCACCTCGGCAGGCAACTTTCCTTCTCAAAGTTCATCCTGTTCGCGCCGAGGCGATTGTCGAAGTGTATCGACAGAAGCGAACGCTGGAGACCTACCAACAGGAGCTTCGAGAAGCCCGCGCAGCGGCGCTCCAGTGTCAGAATGAAAATACGCGGCTGCTCGCCGAGCGCGACGTGCCAGCGGGTCTGATCGGTCTCCTGGCAACAGGCATCATGGACCGGAAAGGTGCGGCGGGGCGCGAACTGCGCGTGACCATCCGTCAGGGAGTCGAAAGCAGGGTCGAGGTGATCACCGTGGGCGCGTATCGAGCCGCCTCACGGGTCGCGGTGGACGCCTTCATCGTAGTCCCTGAAGGGCAGCAACCGTGGACTGCCACTGGCGCCACTCTCAAGAGCAAGGTGGGAAGGGAGCTGAAGGTTCTGCGGGTGTGGCAACAGGGGCCAATTGCACCAGCAAGTCGAGGGCGGGTGATCGTGGAGGCAGAAGGGCCTCCTGATGTTGCTGATCACGTCTTCTCGCTTCGGCTTTGGGAAGAAGGACCACGCGACATCACGCTTGGGAACGTGTCGTTCCCGTAGCCGGGCAGGTGCCGCTTGCGAGCCCCGCACTCCATCCGCACCAAGGCGCATTGGGGAGAAGGCCGAACTGCACGGGGCCGACACTGGGGACCGCGTAAGGGCCGTGCCGGAGTCCCCGCGTTCGGACGGGCTGTTGTTCTCGCTGAAGGAACAACGAAGGAACAACGTTGAGCGGTCAGAAACGAACGGGGTTGGACGGTTTGACCCGTCCAACCCCGCGTTTTTACATGTCCCCGACGGGATTCGAACCCGTGTTACCGGCTTGAAAGGCCAGCGTCCTGGGCCTCTAGACGACGGGGACGTCGTCACTGCTTGAGTCGCGGGGGGCTCGAACCCCCGACCCTCGGCTTAAAAGGCCGGTGCTCTACCAGCTGAGCTAGCGACTCGCTATTCTTTTTTTGGCACCGGCTGCGGATCCGCCAGCGGCCCCGCGAGGCGCTTCCTACCAGCAGCGCCCGGGGAGTTCCACTGGCGATCGCAGGCGCCCCTTCCTGACACGCTCCGTCCCGCCCCTGGGTGAACATCCGCTCGCCGGGCACCCGCCGTCCGTCAGCGTCCGGCGCTATACACGGGGCATGGCCCAGGAAGCTCCCGAACCGCCCGACGACGCCGCCGAGGACGAAGAGGCAGGGGAGCAGGCCCCGTTCCGCCGCTACCTCACCCGCGCGGGCGCCGAGCGCATGCACCGCGAGCTGCTCCAGCTGCTCAACGAGGCCCGCCCCAAGGTCACCGCCGAGGTCTCCGCCGCCGCTGCCCAGGGCGACCGTTCAGAAAACGCCGAATACATCTACGGCAAGAAGCGCCTGCGGGAGATCGACCGGCGCATCCGCTTCCTCTCGAAGCGCCTGGACACCGCCACCATCGTCACCCCCTCGGAACAGGCGGACCGCTCGAAAGTCTACTTCGGCGCCACCGTCACCCTGGAGGACGAGGGCGGAATCCGCAGCACGTACCAGATTGTCGGTTCGGACGAGATCGACGCCGCCGGAGGCCGCATCAGCGTCGAGTCACCCATGGGCCGCGCGCTCCTGCGCAAGGCCCCGGGCGACACCGTGGAGGTGCGGCGCCCGCGGGGGGAGATTGAACTCACCCTGGTGGACATCCGCTACGACTAGGACGCTCCCATGCCCCGGACGCCAGAGCTCACCACCCATGCTCGCCGCATCTATTCGCGCCTGAACAGCGCGGACCTGGCCGCGTCCGCGGGGGAGTCCCTGTCCCTGGAGGACCTGGGCCTGGAGTCCGGCGGCGACCGCGTGGGCCTGGCGTTCGGCACCTACAGCCGCGAGGGCCTGGAGCACGCCCTCCGGGCCTATGGCTTCGCGCAGCGCCTGGAAGAGCGGGTAGGGCCCGTCGAGCTGCGCCTGTCCTGCCAGGACCCGTTCCAGCCGCGCATCACGCTCCTGAGCCGCCGCTATCACGCTGCCGTCGTGGACCTGTCCCTGCGTCAGGCCATGGGCGCGGAGGTCGGCTTCACCCGCTCGGCCGCGGAGGCGCCGCTGCTCTACGTGGACAGCCTCCTCCTGCAGCACCCGGGGCGCCCCTTCGACTGGAACCGTCCGCCGCTGCCGGGACAGCTCCATCCTGGACTCTCGCTGTCGCGCGACCTGCTGGAGCTCCTGCACCTCATGGCCCGCCGCATCGGCGCGGAAGGCGTGGCGCTGATGCCCGCGACCTTCTCCGCCGCGTGCGTCTACGAGCGGCGCTTCACCTTCGCGGACGGCGTCGCGCAGGGGCACTTCAGCGCCCTTCGCCGCGCGGGCCGCGGCTGGCCCCGCTGGATGCTGGCGTGGGCGGTGGAGTTGGGCTGCATGCGGGACGCGCAGGGACAGCCGACCCTCTTCACGCCCACGCCGATGATCAGCCCCCTGTCGCGGCGGGTGGCCCGGCGGCTCGACACGGGCGGTTGGCACAAGGCCTGGCGCCTCCACGCGAAGCAGGCGCTGTCGCTGGACGAAGAGGCGTTGCAGGCGCGCTTCCCCTGGGCCCGCATGCCTCCCGGCCCTCCGCCCGAAAGGGTGGTGGAGGTGCTCGGGTATGATCCGCTGGCGCCCGCGTCGCTCTTCCAGGACGCCAGCGAGCCCGCGCCGGCCCCGGTGCGCTCGGCCGCGACGTCCTGAGGGGCCCGCGGTAGCGCCCCGTTTCCGGAACGCCCGTGCTGTTTCGGACGGACCTTCGCGCTTTCAGACGGGAATGCGGCTGCTGGCCCCTCGTTCGGTGCCTATATTCAGCGGTGTTGGTCCTCCACGGTCGTCGCTCGCCGTCAGCAATCGCACCCGAACCAGGTCAGGTCGCGAAGCCCTCGATGCGAAAGAACTTCATCCTCGACACGAACGTCCTCCTCCATGACCCCCGCAGCATCTACGGGTTCAAGGACAACAACGTCATCATCCCCATCTACGTCATCGAGGAGATCGATCAGTTCAAGCGCGATCTCTCCGAACTGGGGCGCAACGCGCGACTGGTGGCGCGCTACCTGGATTCCTTCCGCGCCGAGGGCTCCTTGAAGGAGGGTGTCCCGCTGCCGCACGGCGGGATGCTCCGCGTGGCCTTCACCGACCGTTCGCTGCCGTCCTCCATGGCGGACAGCAACCTGGTGGACAACCGCATCCTCGCGGTGGCCCTGGACATGATGGAGACCGAGCCGGAGACCCAGGCCGTCTTCATCACCAAGGACACCAACCTGCGGATCCGCGCCGACGCCCTGGGCCTCTCCGCCCAGGACTTCGACACCGAGCGCGTCGAAATCACCGACCTCTACACCGGCTTCACGGAGCTGCTCGTCCCCACGGAGATGGTGGATCAGCTCTACAAGCCCGGCGGTGAAGTGGAGGTGCCGGCCCAGGACCGGCTCTTCCCCAACCAGCTGGTGCTGCTCAAGGACGAGCTCAACCCGTCCCACACCGCCATGGCCCGCTTCAGTGGCGCCAAGGCGCGGCTGGTACCGCTCGCGCGCAACAGCAAGGAAGGCACCTGGGGCATCCGGCCGCGCAACATGGAGCAGGCCTTCTGCCTGGACCTGCTGCTCAACGACGAGATCAAACTCGTCACGATCGTGGGCAAGGCGGGCACGGGCAAGACGCTGCTCGCCATCGCCGCGGGCCTGCAGAAGGTGACGGAGGAGGGGCTGTACCACAAGCTGTTGGTCAGCCGTCCCATCTTCCCCCTGGGCCGGGACATCGGCTACCTGCCGGGCAGCGTCGAGGAGAAGCTCAACCCCTGGATGCAGCCCATCTTCGACAACGTCGAGTTCCTCATGAACCTGAGCCGCGCGGACAAGAAGGCCGGGCGCGGCCACCATGAGCTCATCGACCTGGGGCTGATGGAAATCGAACCGCTCACGTACATCCGCGGGCGCAGCATCCCCAACCAGTTCATCATCGTGGACGAGGCGCAGAACCTCACCCCGCACGAGGTGAAGACCATCCTCACCCGCGTGGGCGACAACACGAAGATCATCCTCACCGGCGACCCGTTCCAGATCGACAACCCGTACGTGGACTCCACGAACAACGGGCTCGTGCACGTGGTCAACCGCTTCAAGAACGAGAAGATCGCCGGCCACATCACCATGGCCAAGGGCGAGCGCAGCATGCTGGCCGAGTTGGCGGCCAACCTGCTGTGAAGCGCCCAAGGCCCGTGCCTGATAGAGACGAGTCATGACCCAGGACGGCACCGACAAGACCGACGCCCCCGGCGAGGAGAAGAAGCCCCTCGTCGAGTACCCCTCCGTCTACGAGTACAAGGTGATGGGCAAGGCGACGGTCGAGGAGACGCCCGGCTTCGAGGAGCACGTGCGCTCGCTCTTCCGGCGGAAGCTGGGCTCGGAGGTCTCCCCGGACTCCATCCACGTGCAGCACAGCCGCAAGGGGAAGTTCGTGTCCCTGAGCGTGTCCGTGCTGCTGTTGTCCGAGGAGCAGCGCCGGGGCATCTACGCGGAGCTGCACCAGGATCCCCGCATCGTCTACTACCTGTGAGGCAGGCGGTGCGCGGGCGGATGCCCCAGGGCGCCCGGAGGCGGCCGGCGGCTGGAAGTCCGGCCGGGGTGCGTATATGAGGGTGGAATGAGTCCCGCTGAGCAATTCCCGCTGTACCACCCGCCGGGGGCGCAGCGCGCGTTCGGATCCGACGACGCCACGCGCCGCTTCGCCAAGGTGGCCCAGCTGGAGCAGGGCTCCCGAGTGCTGGTGCTCGGCTGTGGTCCGGAGGGCGGCGCCGCCGTGCTGCTGGCCCAGGAGCTCAAGTGCTCCGTGGTGGCCGTGGACACGGATGAGACCCTGGTGTCCCCCGTCCGCGAGCGCGTGCGCAGCCAGGGCCTGACGGATCGCATCGAAGTGCGCCGCGTGGCGCCGGACGCGCTGGGCATGCTGGACGGTCCCTTCCACGGCATCCTCGTGCCGGGGCGCGTGCAGTACCCGCTGGACGTGTCGCTGCGCGTGTTCCGCCCGCTGCTGGGCAAGCGCGGCCGCGTGGGCTTCACCTTCCCGGCGCGCGTGGGCCGCTTCACGCCCAAGCCCGTGCTGGACTTCTGGGAGAAGCGCCTGGGCGCGCCGCTGCTGCTGCCGCGCGAGCTGCTCCAGGCGCTGGAGACCTCCGGCTTCGAGCCGGAGTCCGTGGAGTCGCTGCACGACACGGAGCTGGACGCGCTCTACAAGGACATGGAAGCGAACCTGCCGGAAGGCGCCTCGCCGGAGAGCGCCACCTTCCGCGAGGAGCTGGCCCTGCACCGCGAGCACAACCAGCGGCCGGGCGTCAGCTACGCGTTCGCGGTGGGCCGTCGCAAGGAACCGGGTGAGAAGCCCCCGGCGTCGCGCGACCGCGGCTGAAGTCTGTCGGAGTCTTGATGCGTGGGGGAGGGCCCGGAGACGCGGGCCCTTCAACCGCCGGGACTACTGCACGCCGTTGAAGTCGAGCAGCTCGATGGACTCGGGCGCCACGGACAGCGTGACCTGCTCGCGGTAGCCGGCCGCGTCGCCGCCGACCTGGAAGGGCATGGGGCGCGCGAAGCGGATGGTGACCTCGCGGGCGTGGAAGTCGTGCAGGCCTTCCGGAGCCCAGCGGCCGTTCCACAGGCGGGGGAGGTTGGCCAGCACCTGCGTGGGCGACACCTGTCCCAGGCGCAGCTGCAGGAAGCCCCGGCGGTCATTCGCGTGGGGGAACATGCGGAAGCCGTAGCCGTAGAAGGGCATGGTGCCCGCGGCGGCCATCATCAGCTTGCCCCGGAAGAGCAGCGCGCCCGGCGCCAGCGGCCCGCCCACCGTCTGTCCCTCCGCGCCCAGGCGGTAGGCTTCCGACGGGCCGTTGACGACTTCGCACTCCACCAGCACGGAGCTGGTGAGGTAGTGCGGCACCGTCTTGAAGGCCACCGCGGAGAAGTAGCCGCCACCGCCGGACATGACCCGCTTGAACAGGCCCTTGCCCAGCGACTCCTTCACGGCGATGTAGTCGTTGAGCACCTTGCCATCCACGCCCAGGCCCGCGAAGGGCGCGCGCTGGCCGTCCACCTGCACCAGGTCCATGGTGCGCACGCTGGGGATTTCCGCCGCGCGGGCGCGCACCACGTCGTTGAGGATGCCGTCGCCCCGGGTGCTGGACGCGTTGACGAACGCCGCGATGCCGTTGCCCGTGCCCAGCTTGAGGATGCCGAAGCGCGGCGCGGCCTGTCCGGCGAACTTCCCGCGCGGGCCCACCTGCTGCAGCACCTCGTTGACGAAGCCCATGAAGGTGCCGTCGCCGCCGCCGGTGAAGACCGTGGGGTAGCCCCGCTCCAGCACCGTCTGCGCGATGCGCCGCGCGTCCAGCGGCGAGCGCGACAGGAACAGGTCCTCCTCCGGCACCACGTGCGACAGCAGCTTGACCACCCGGGCGTCCACCTTGCGGGCGTTGGCGTTCAGCAGCACCGCGACCTTCGGTTCGACGGACGGAAGCGCCGCGGGCGAGCGGCGGAAGTCCGTGGAACGCAGGGGCTGAACCAGCATGGACGACTCCAAAGGGGCGGGGAGCGGTATGACAGCGCTGACGCGGTTCGGACTGTGCACTTTTCTCGCCAACCCCTGACGCGTGGTGTCAGGCGGGCAGGTGGAAGTGATTCCGAGGGGTTGAACGGTCCGCTGGTGTCCAAAATGCCCGCCCGGTTGCTACCGCGGGGTGACGGCAGTGTAGAGCGCGTTACGCACCCGTGGCGCTCGGATGGCGTTCCGGTGACACGCGGTCGGCCGGGCCTGCGCACTGCGCTACGCAGCGGGCGTCATCACCTTTGCGCTGGGTGCCCGGGCCTACGGGAAACCCGTCCTCGCGTTTGACACGCCGGGGGGGGTGGTTACGTTGGGCTTACATCGGGATTTCGCAGGAAAAACGCAGTCATTTCCAGAGGATGGGAACCGTGGGCAAGATTATCGGAATCGACCTGGGCACCACGAACAGCGTGGTGGCGATCATGGAGGGTCGCGAGCCCAAGGTCATCGTCAACGAAGAGGGAGCCCCCACCACGCCTTCGGTGGTCGCGTTCACGAAGGACGGGGAGCGCCTGGTCGGTCAGGTGGCGAAGCGCCAGGCCATCACCAACCCGGAGCAGACCGTCTACTCGGTGAAGCGCTTCATGGGCCGCCGTTTCGAGGAGACGACCGAGGAAGCGAAGCTCGTCCCCTACAAGGTGGGCCGTGGCCCCAACGGCGACGCGCGCGTGGACATCGCCGGCAAGCAGTACAGCGCGCCGGAGATCAGCGCGCAGGTGCTGCTGAAGCTCAAGCGCGCCGCGGAGAACTACCTGGGTGAGAAGGTGACGGAGGCGGTCATCACCGTCCCGGCGTACTTCAACGACGCCCAGCGCCAGGCCACCAAGGATGCCGGTGAGATCGCCGGCCTGACGGTGAAGCGCATCGTGAACGAGCCGACCGCGGCGGCGCTCGCGTACGGCATGGACAAGAAGAAGGATGAGAAGATCGCCGTCTATGACTTCGGCGGCGGCACCTTCGACGTGTCCATCCTGGAGGTGGGCGAGAACGTGGTGGACGTGCTCGCGACCAACGGCGACACGCACCTGGGCGGTGACAACATCGACCTGGAGATCATGAACTGGCTGATCAGCGAGTTCAAGAAGGACACCGGGCTCGACGTCAGCAAGGACAAGATGGTCATCCAGCGCCTGAAGGAGGCGGCGGAGAAGGCCAAGATTGAGCTGTCCAGCGCGACGCAGACGGAGATCAACCTGCCGTTCCTCACGGCGGACGCGTCGGGTCCGAAGCACCTGAACGTGAAGCTCACGCGCGCCAAGTTCGAGCAGATGATTGGCCCGCTGGTGGAGCGTTCGCTGGAGCCGTGTCGCAAGTGCCTGAAGGACGCGGGGCTGGACCCCAAGGAGCTCAACGAGATCGTCCTGGTGGGTGGCTCCACGCGCATCCCCATGGTGCAGGAGGCGGTGAAGAAGCTGTTCGGCAAGGAGCCGAACCGCTCCGTGAACCCCGACGAGGTCGTGGCGCTGGGCGCCGCGGTGCAGGCGGGCGTGCTCGGCGGCGAGGTGAAGGACATCCTCCTGCTGGACGTGACGCCGCTGTCCCTGGGCGTGGAGACGCTGGGCGGCGTGATGACGAAGCTCATCGAGCGCAACACCACCATCCCCACGCGCAAGTCGGAGACCTTCTCCACGGCGGCGGATGGCCAGACGCAGGTGGAGATCCACGTGCTGCAGGGTGAGCGCGAGATGGCGGGCGACAACCGCAGCCTCGGCCGCTTCCACCTGACCGGCATGCCCCCGGCGCCGCGCGGCGTGCCGCAGATTGAAGTGACGTTCGACATCGACGCGAACGGCATCCTCAACGTCAACGCGAAGGACAAGGCGACCGGCAAGGAGCAGAAGGTCACCATCAGCCACTCGTCCGGCCTGTCGAAGGACGAAGTGAGCAAGATGGTCGACGACGCGCGCAGCAACGAGTCCGCGGACAAGGCGCGCCGCGAGCTGGTCGAGGTGAAGAACCAGGCGGAGAGCCAGTCCTACGCCGCGGAGAAGATGATCAAGGAGAACAAGGACAAGCTCACCCCCGAGGTGGCGAAGGCCGTCGAGGACGGTGTCGCGGAGCTGAACTCCGTCCGCGAGGGGCAGGACAAGGACGCCATCAAGGCGGCCCTCGAGAAGCTCCAGCAGGCCAGCTACAAGGCAGCGGAGGAGATGTACCGGGCCACCGGCGGCGCGCCGGGCGCCACGCCTCCTCCGGGCGCCGAGCCCTCCGCGGCTCCGGGCTCCAGCGCCCAGCCGTCCGCGAAGGACGACGTGGTGGACGCCGAGTTCCGCCAGTCTTGACGCCGTGAGCCTCCCGCCCCGCGGCGGGGGCTGAAGTCCCAAGGGCCGGTGCTCCGACGAGGGGCGCCGGCCTTCTTCTTTTCTCCGCGGCGGTGGACGGGTGTGCCGGACGCGGGATGAGGGCCGGGAGCAACCCCGCGAATTCACGCGGGAGCGTGTGGCGGAGGCACTGCAAGGGGAGGGTGGGTTCCTCGCTGTCCACCACGAAGGTGTCCCGCCATGTCCCGCATCGACTCCCTGCTGTCCGGCGTCCTCCCCGACCTCGCCGCGCCCGAGGGCGCATCGCTTCCCCTGGCCCCGCGTTTGGAGGCGCCTTCACGGACGTCGGCTGCTCCGGCCAACTCCGTGGAGGTGTTTCGGGGGACCGGCGCGCAGGCCACGACTCCCTCGAGGGCGCCGCAGGTGGCGCCCCGGGCGCGGGAGGGCAACGGCTTCGACTTCGGCGTGGGGGGCGCGTTCCCGCCGAAGCCCACGGGCTCCATCCAGGAGCAGCTGAAACAGGGGGCGCGGCTTCTGGAGCAGACCCAGGCCGCCGCCTTCAGCGTGACGTTGGACAAGGGCGCCTCGATGGATGCCTACGCGCGCAAGCAGCTGGGGCGCCTGGACCCGAGCCCGCCGATTGCTGGCGCTCCCACGGCGCTCACCGACTACACCAGCACCATCCACGGCGTGTCCGCGAGGGACGCCTTCGAGGCCTTCGTCAGCAACCCGGAGCTGCTCTTCGGGGCGGCGGGCATCTCGCTGCGGCCGGCGGCGAGCGCGCTGACGGATGGCGCCCGGCTGTTCCTGGAGGAGCAGGGGCCGCCGCCGGTGTGGGCGCCCATCGCCGTGAAGCTCAACGAGACGGAGCGCGTCGTCCACATCACCACCCTGGACGGACACCCGCTGCGCGGCACCAACCAGTTCGTCTTCGACGACGACGGCAGTGGCGGCACGCGCATCCGACAGTACTCGGCCTTCCAGGGCAGCTCCCCGGCGACGTCGGTGGGCATGGCGCTGATGGATCCTATTGAACGGCAACACGACATCTGGCGCAGCGTGCACGGACAACTGCATGAGATGCTCAAGCCGCGTTGACATACTGGGCGCAAGGGGACGCTGACGCATGACGACGCTCCAGACGACACCGCCGGGACATGACGTGGTGCTCTACGACAGCCACTGCCGCGTCTGCAGCGGCGCCGCGCGGGAGATGCGCAAGGTGGTGGGCGGGCAGGGTACGCGGCTGCTCTCGTTCCGCGACGAGGGCGTCCTGGACGCTTTCCCAGGGGTGAGCTTCGAGCGCTGCGAGAAGGCCATGCAGCTCATCCAGGCGGACGGCCGCGTCCTGGAGGGAGCGGAGGCCATCGTCCGCGCGCTGGGCCGGCGGCCGTTGGGGCGGCTGCTCTACGTGTACTACGTCCCCGGACTGCGGCAGCTGGCGGACGCGGTGTATGGGGTGGTGGCCCGCTACCGCTTCCGCATCGCGGGTCGCAACTGCCCCGACGGGGCCTGCGCGGTGCACTTCAAATAGGGGGAGGGGCGCGGGTAGCATGCGGCCTTCCCCGCATCCTCCTCTGGCCCTTTAGTGACTTCGCCTCCTCCCAACCTGCAGGCCGCCCAGTCCTTTCGCCGCTTCTTCGGGGAGCTGAGAGAGACGTACCTGGAGCGGGAAACGCTGTTCACGCAGATTGAGCTGGCGCTGCTCTGCCGCGAGCACGTGCTGGTGGTGGGGCCGCCCGGGACGGCGAAGAGCGCCGTCGCCAGCGCCGTCCTGGGGCGCATCACCGACGAGGTGTCCGGCCTGCCGTCGCTGTTCTCCAAGCAGATCGCGGAGACGACGCTGCAGACGGACCTCATCGGTCCGGTGGACTTCAAGGTGCTCACGGAGACGGGGCGCACCGAGTACCTCACCGACGAGGGCATGCTGGGCGCGGTGCACGCGTTCCTGGACGAAGTTTTTGACGGCCGGGACATGCTGCTGCGCTCCATCCTCAACGTGATGTACGAGCGCGAGCTGAAGCACGGCCGCAAGGTGACGACCGGCCGCACCGAGTGCGTGGTGATGACGAGCAACCGGTACCTCACGGAGGTGCTCGCGCGCTCGCCGGAGCTGCTCCTGGCGTTCGCGGACCGGTTGAGCTTCATCAGCTTCGTGCCCAAGGCCTTCGCCCGGCGGGAGAGCCGGGCCGCCATGCTGCACCGTTTCGTGCACGGGACGCGGCCGGACCTGCGCGCCACGTTGACGCTCCAGCAGTTGGACCTGCTCCAGGACGCGGTGGCCCAGGTGAAGGTGCCCGGCCACGTGCTGGAGGGCGTGGAGATGCTCACGGACGCGCTGGAGCGCGCGCTCGTGGCGCAGGTGTCGAAGCTGCCGGACTACGTGCCCACGAAGTACTTCTCCCAGCGTTCGGTGGTGAAGGCGCTCTGGACGTTGAAGGCCGCGGTGGTGCGCGATCAGATCTACCGCCGCCCGGACCGGCCGCTCGAAGCGACCGTGGAGGACCTGGACGCGCTGCGCTGGTTCTTCCTCCTGGGCGGTCCTCCCGCGGCGGAGGCGGACGCGCTGCTCAAGGCGGCGGTGGACCCTCGTGAGCGGGCGCAGCTGGAGATCGTCCGGCTGGAGCAGCGCACCTTCGACGAGGTGCTGGGCAAGGTGCGGCAGGAGCTGGGCGGTGGCGTGGAGCGCGAGGCGACGACGCTCGCGGCCGCGGACGACGTGAACGCCGCGGAGGGCCTGAGCCGCAACTGGCAGGCGGGCGTGGTGTCCACCACCGCGCGCGGCGTGCTGGGCAAGCTGGTGCCCGGGCCTCGCCACGGTCAGAACCGGGCGCCGCTGCTGGTGGCGGCGCGTGCGCTGGTGGCGGCCCTGGAGCAGCGGCTGTCTCGGGGCATGACGGCGGGGCAGGGGGAGGGGCGCGGCGGTGTGGCGTTGCTCATCGCCATCCGCGACGTCCTGGAGCTGAGCCGGTCGGTTCCGGAGCTGAAGCCGGGCTACCCCGCGCTGTGCGAGTCGGCCGCGCGGTTCCTGGAGCAGGCGCTGGAGATGAGCGCGTCCGCGGCGGAGGGGCTCGCGTTCGAGGACAGCGTCAAGATGGAGTGGCTGGTCGGGCTCGCGGAGAACCTGGAGGAGGAGCTGGGCGTGATGGGCTCGCTGGCGGCGATGCTCAGCGAGGCGGTGCCCTCCCTCCACGAGCGGCTGCGCGACGCGGACAAGGACACTCGCCGCCGGGTGGTGGCCGCACTCCGACGCCGCGTTTCGGCGGCGTTCCCCGCCCAGGCGCCCCGGGGCCGCAAGGATCCGCTGGACGCGCTGTCCGCGGACTCGCGGCGGCTCACCCAACTGGAGAACGCCCTGACGGCGTTGGATCCGTCCCAGGCGGGGTTGAAGCAGGAGCTGCTCCGGCCACTGAGCGTGGCGTACGCGCGCGAGGTGCTGGGCGCGACCCCGTTCGAGCGCATCGAGCAGTACGGCCGCGCGGTGCAGGCGGTGGCGGAGAACCTGCGCCGCGAGGGCGTGACGGCGGAGCCGGTGCTCGCCGAGTGCCGCGACCTGATGGAGAACCGCCTCCGGGAGCATGCTCGCGTGCTGTCTCGCGAGGTGGCCAGCCCGCCGCCGGCACCCAACGCCGTGCTCAATGGCGACGCGTACACCTACTACCGGGGCGAGCTGTCCGCGCAGGCCCCCGACGGCGAGCTGACCGCGCTCGTGGGCCTGGACGGACAGCTGATGGCGGCACGTCCCGCGTCCGCGTCCGCGTTCCTCTCCGACACGGTCCGCGCTGCCGTGGCCGAAGCGGAGCTGTCCTTCCTCCAGTCGCGCATCAAGTACCTGCGCAGCTGGCTGACCCAGTTGTTGTCCGCGCTGCCCGCCCCGGAGGCGCTCAACGGCCGTGCCGACGCGGAGCGCACCTTCGAGCGGCTGGTGCGCAGCCGCTTCCCCCAGCTCGCGCTCAAGGAGGGCGAAATGGTGCGGCTCAAGGCCACGCTGAACATGCTGGAGACGCTCCCGGGTGAATTGGGGGAGAGCGCGCGCAAGCTGTCCGCCCAGCTTCGCGGCATCGACGAGGACTTCGGACGCTTCAGCCGGCAGGTGCTGGAGCGGCGGACCGCGCAGTGAGCGCTGGGGCCATGTTCGGAAGGCGGCGCTGAGACGTGCTGGCGCGTCGGCTCACTCCCCTGCGGCAGCGCCTGGATGCGCTCCGCCAGCCCGTGGCGGCCCGTGGCGGCCCGTGGTCCTGGCCCTTCGGCCGCAAGCTGAAGGGGCCGGAGGACATGGGCCTGCCGGTGCTCGTGGCGCTCGACCGCGAGTTGGATCGCGTGGGCGTCCACACCGCCGCGGATGCCCGGCTGTTGCTCGCGCTGGGCACCCAGCGGGGCAGGGCGGGGGCGCTCGCGCAGGGGCTCGCGACGCGCGCGAACCAGGCCCTGGAGGAGTACGAGGAGTGCCTGCGCCTGGTGGAGAAGGCGCACCGTTCCGGCGAGATGCCTTCGGGGGCCCTCACCGCGCTGGACCGCGGCTTCGTGCGGCTGGCCCGCGCGGTGAAAGTGGCGGATCTCTTCAGCCGGCCGCTGGAGGCTCAGGGCGCTGAGAACGCGCCGTTCGAGATCTTCGAGCGCCCGGCGGGGACGACCCGGGAGCGGCCCCCGGCCAATGCGCGCCTGGCCGTCGCGGAGCTGCTGGCCGCTCGTGCTCGGGACAACGTCATCGACCTGGTGCAGAAGCGGCGCGACCTGGACCTGGCCCACGAGATGCTGCTTCGCCTGGGCACCACGGACGCGGATCGCGCGCGGAGCATGGCGCTGCGCACCGACGTGGCGGAGGCGCGCGAGCGGGTGCGCGAGGTGCCGCCCACGCGCTCCCTGGAGGCGCTGGTGCGCGGCGTGAGGAAGGCCGCCCAGGAGGATCCCCGGGAGGCCTACCGTTCGTTGCAGGGCCTCTACGAGCGCGCCATCGAAGCGGGAGACGCGGAGCTGGCCTCGGCGGCCCGGCGCGCGCTGACGCCGCTGCTTCCCCCGGAGTCCCGGCTGACGCGGATGGTGGAGGAGGCGGAGGCGGGCACGCGGCTGCAGTGGCTGGGGGAGGCGGATGCCGAGGCCGACTCCGGACGCGAGGCGGAAGACGCTCCGGACGAGCAGCTCGCGGACCTGGCGTTCTCACTGAAGCCGGAACAGCTGGCCACGTTCGACCTGGCGGCGGGGTGCGCGCGCTTCTTCGACGTGGAGGACGCGTTGTCGGAGGAGATCGTCGAGAAGGATGCCGCCGCCGTGCGGGCCGTCCCGCGCCAGGTGCCTTATCCGACGCAGACGATGTCGTTCGATACGACGGGCAGCCTGGATGAGATCCACCACTTCGTCATCACGGATCCACGGCGCCTGCTCCAGGACCTCGCGGGGCACCGGCAGCTCGTGCGCACGTACCTGGACGACGCGCCGCCCCCCAAGCCGCGCAAGGTGAAGCGCACCGCCGTGCGCGTCTACGTCTGTGACGCCTCCGGCTCCATGCACGGCGCGCGGGCGCGCTTCCGTGACGCGTTGATCATCGCGGAGCTGAACAACCTGCGCGTGAAGGCGCGGCGCGAAGAGAACTTCGATCCGCTCTACTTCAGCTTCTTCAACGACGTGCCCACGGAGCTGGCCCGCGTGGACACCGCCGCGGAGGCGACCCGGCAGATTGAGAAGCTCTTCCGGGACTCTCCCGCGGAGGGGCAGACGGACATCTCGCTGGCCCTCCTGTCCGCCTTCGACTCCATCCGCGCCGCGCAGGGGCGCGACCCGTACCTCGCTCGCGCCACGGTGGTGCTCATCACCGACGGCGAGGACCGCGTGGACCTGGACCTCATCCGCCGTACGCGCGCGCCCATGGGGGCCCTGGACATCGCGCTGAGCTTCATCTCGCTGGGAGAGGAGAACCCGGACCTCAAGTCCCTGGTGCTGGAGCAGCGCGCCGCGGGAGGCCGCGCCTTCTACCACCCGCTCTCCGACGAGGAGATCCGCTGGGCGCGCACGGAGTTCGACACGCCCTGGCGCACGCTCCTGCCGCGCGACGTGCCGGCCTCGCTGGAGGCCCTGGAGGCCCTGGCCCCGCACCTGGACGCGCTGGAAGCGGTAGCGGCGGGCCGCGCACCCGGGGCGGGCGTGGCCGTGGAGGCGTCGTTCGACGCGCTCTTCCCATCCACTCCCGCGGCGTCCACCGTGCCGGAGACGCCCGGGGCGGAGCTGGTGGCGCGGGTGACGGACATCCTGGAGGCGGTGGGTGAGGCCGCGTCGCTCGCCTCCGCGGACCGGCGCGCGACGGAGAGCGTGGTGCTCCTGCAGCACCTGCTGTCCGTCTACGGACTCACGCCCGCGCGCTACCTGGCCGTGCTGTCCGGCGGAGGGCGTCCGGTGGCCGAGGCGTTGGAACGCGTGCGGTTGCTCTGCCGCCCGTTCGGGTAGGCTTCAAGGCACGCGCCATGTTCGGCTTCCTCAAACGCAAGAAGACCCCCGCGGCGCCCGTGGATCCGTTGGCCACGTTCGACCGGCTCATCGAGGACCTGGAGCGCCAGGCGGCCGAGGTGCGCAAGTCCGCCGCCACGCTGCTGGCCCTCAAGGGCGAGCTCTCCCGGGGAGTGACGCGCTACACGGCCCGCCTGGGCGACATCGCTGGACGGCGTCAGACGGCGCATGACCGGGGAGACGCGAAGGGCGTGGGCGTGCTGGAGCGCGACCGCGTGCAGACGGAACGCCTGTTGGAATCCACGCGGGAATCGCTGCGGCGCGCGGAGCGGGACTCGGCGCTGCTGCTCGGCGCGGCCGGCGAGCTGGGCGAGCGCGTGGTGGACCTGCGCATCGAGCGGGAAAGTGCATCCGCGCGCATGGCCGCGGGTGGTGTCGTCACGGAGGCACTGCGCGAGCAGGTGGAGCGCTTCGACCGGGTGATGGCGCTGGATGCGGCGCGCGACGAGGTGGAGAAGGCGCACGCCCTGGCGGACATCTACCGCGAGGAGCACCAGCCCCACGCCGCGCCCGAGCGCGTGAAGTAGGGCAGGGCGCTCAGGTCCGCCGCGCTGTCTGGTGCAGCTCCAGCACGATGTTGCCGCCCTTGAAGAGCCGCACCGCGCCGGAGGTCTGGCTCACCGTGAGCGCGATGCAGTGGGTGGAGGACGTGATGCCCGCGGAGGCCGCGTGGCGCGCTCCCAGACCCAGGGGAATCTTCACCGTGTCGTCGTTGGCGGACAGGTAGCGGCCCGCGGCCAGCACCACGCCGTCCTCGCGGATGACGAACGCGCCGTCCAGCACGGAGAAGTTCTTGATGGCGTCGCGAATCTTCGGGTCGAGCACGTTGCGCTCGGACTCCGACAGGCCCTGGAACGGGTTGATGGTGAGCTGCCGGCTCTTCTCCAGCACGCTCGTGTGGTCGCCAATCGTGATGATGGTCCCGATGGGGTGGCCCTCGAAGCCCTCCTGGCCAATCTGCAGCGCCAGTTGAATCAGCGCGTCCACCACCTGCGAGTTGAACTCCTCGCCCAGCTTCACGCCCTCGATGGCCAGCCGGTCGTCCAGCGATCCTCCGATGCGCATCTGCATCAGCATGTCCGGAGCGCGGCCCACCTTTCCCGTCATGCAGAGCACGAGGTCGCCTTCCTTGAACGCTCCCTGGGACAGCGCGGAGACGAGCGCCACCTTCACGCGCTCCGTGCGCGAGTAGTCATACGCGGGAATGACGAGCGCGCGGGCCTTCTTGCGCAGGAGCTCCTGCGCCAGCGGCTCCAAGGTCACTGCGTACACCAGCTTCTTGCGTGCGGGCTTACCCCGGAGGTCGTCCGGCGAAATGGGCGTGTCGCAGATGTAGAGGAAGTGGTCGACGTCGCTTTTGGCGGCCAGGGAGAGCGCCGAGCGCAAGAATTCCCGATCGAACTTCGTGTTGTCGCTCAAGGCGCCCCTCGTGCACCCACGTTTTAAAGCAGGTCAGCTTGACACTGGGAACTGCATGAATAAAGCTTTCGGGCCCTTTTTTTCGGGGTCAGGCCCCCTCTACCCGTCCAACGGAGCCGCAGGCTGTGAACCAGAAAGATCTCAAGCGTTACAAGAAGATGCTCGAGGACAGCAAAACGAGCCTGCTCGAAAGCGCGAAGAAGACCCTGGTGGAGGAATCGTCCTTCGACACGGACGACCTGCCTGACGAAATCGACCAGGCCGCTTCCGAGTACACCCAGTCCATGGTCTTCCGTCTGAGGGACCGCGAGAAGTTCCTCCTGCAGAAGATCGACGGCGCCCTCAAGCGCGTGGAGGACGGCACCTTCGGCATCTGCGAGCGCTGCGAGGAGGACATCTCCCCCAAGCGTCTGGATGCGCGTCCGGTGACGACGCTCTGCATCCGCTGCAAGGAAGAGCAGGAGAAGAAGGAGAAGTCCTACGGCTAAAGGCCGTGGCTTCACCGGGCCGCACGGGGCTCCGATGCCCGTGCGGTCCGCGCCTGTCGAGCGAAGCGCCGTTGCTTCAGGCCGCCGCGGGCTGGATTTCCACCCGCAGCAGCTGACGGCCGATGAGGAAGTGGTCGCCGTTGTCGACGAAGGTCGGCCCCGCCAGGCGGATGAAGGTGCCGTTGGACGAGCCGACGTCGCGCACCATCAGCCGGTCCCCGCGGACCTGCAGCAGCGCATGCCGCCCGGACACGAAGCCGTCCGTGGGGAAGGCGATGTCGCCCTGCTCACGACCCAGCAGGTTGTCGCCGTCCTTGAGCGGGAAGGCCGCGCCGCGCAGGCCGCCCTCCAGCAGTTGGATGAGCCGCAGCCGGTAGCCGGGATCCGGCGAGCCCCACACCTGCGTGCCGCCGGGCCCCAACGCCGCGGCGGGGATGGGCTCCAGCACCATGCGCTGACGGCCCAGGCGCAGCTCACCGCCGGCGGGCAGCTCGCGCTCATTGCGCAGGCGCACGAAGACGCCGTTGGCTCCGCCCACGTCCTCGATGGCGAGCCGGGCGCCGGAGAAGAAGAAGCGCGCCTGCACGGGCATGATGAACGGGTCGTCGTTGAGCGCGATGTCCGCCTGCTGGCCGCAGGTGAGGGTGTCGCGCTGCATGCGCACGAGCGCTTCAGGGCCGCCGTCCGCGCGCACCACGCGGATGGACACCTGTGGGCGCGACGAGATGTGCGCCACGGCCATCACCATGGTTCCGGAGCGCAGCGCCGAGCCGCAAGCTCGGCAGACAGTGGCATCCCGGGAATTCTCGGTGTCACAGCGGGGGCAATAGTCCACGGCGTCCATGCGAGTTGCCCTTCTAGCAGGCCCGCGCCGCGTTGGGGGGCCCGACAGCGTACGGCTTGCCCCCACCCGAGGGGCATGGTGAAGTCCCGGGCCCACTGACTGGACGCTGACGTGTACTGCCCTTCCTGCGGCGCCGACGCCGAAGACTCCTCCCGTTACTGCCCCGCCTGCGGCGCGACGCTCCTGCGCTCGGCGGAGGGCGGCGACGAATACGTGGGCAAGACGATTGCCTCCAAGTACCGGGTGGAAGCCCTCATCGGCGAGGGCGGCATGGGCAAGGTGTACCGCGCCCGGCAGCTCGCGTTGGACAAGGTGGTGGTGCTGAAGGTGCTGCGCCACACGCTGCTGTCGGACGAGCGCACCGTCGCGCGCTTCCAGCGCGAGGCCAAGGCCGCCAGCCGCCTGAACCACCCCAACTCCATCAGCGTGCTGGACTTCGGCCAGGCCGACGACGGCGCGCTCTTCATCGCGATGGAGTACGTGGCCGGGCAGGACCTGCATCAGATCCTCAGCCGCGAGTGGCCGCTGGGCGAGGCGCGCGTGGTGCGCATCGCCCTCCAGATCCTGAGCGCGCTGTCGGACGCGCACGGCGCGGGCGTCATCCACCGGGACCTCAAGCCCGAAAACATCATGGTGGAGCAGCGCCGCAACGAGCCGGACTTCGTGAAGGTGCTGGACTTCGGCATCGCGAAGATCACCGACTCGCAGGACGAGGGCCCGGCCCTCACGCGCGCAGGCTTCGTGTGCGGCACCCCCGAGTACATGTCGCCGGAGCAGGCGCGGGGCGCGGTGTTGGATCACCGCTCGGACCTGTACGCGGTGGGCGTCATCCTCTACCAGCTGACGACGGGCCTGCTCCCCTTCGAGTCCGACTCGGCGGTGGGCTTCGCCACCAAGCACCTCACCGAGGAGCCGCCCCCGCCCACGCGCCGCCGTCCTGATGCGCGCATCTCCCCGGGCATGGAGCGGCTGATCCTCCGCGTCCTGTCCAAGGACCCGGATGACCGGCCGGCCAACGCCGGGGCCTTCAAGGCGGAGCTGCTCGCCGTCGACAAGGAGCGCCGTCGCGGAGGGGCCGCCGCCAACGACACGGGCGGGCGCCGTCCCCAGGCCTCTGGCGTGCTGGCCCCCATCCCGCGCAAGTCCCAGGCCGCGCACAACGCCGCCCGCAACAACACGGCCTGGAACGACGTGACGGTGGAAGCCACCGTGCAGGGCCTGCCGCATTCGCGCACCCCTGTCTCCGAGGAGTCCACGCTCGCGCAGGAGGGCACCCGGACCTCCGTGGCCGCGCCCGCCTCCGGTGGCGGCGACGGCATCATCCTCTTCTTCAAGGCGCTCACCACCGTGCTGGTGCTGGGGGCGGTGGGCTTCTTCGTCTACTACTTCGGCATTGGCGCGGGCAGCGGCTCCGAAGGCAACCAGTACGTGGCGCCGCCCAACGCGCCCCGGTTGCTCACCTCCGGTTCGGATCAGCCGGACTACCTGCGGCAGATCCCCAGCAACGCGCGCAACGTGGACAAGGCGCGCAAGCTGACGCAGGACGGGGACCGCGACGTGATGGCCGGGGAGCTGGGCCGCGCGACCTCCAGCTACAAGGAGGCCTTCAACTTCAACCCGGAAGCGGAGCTGGCCCTCAAGCTGGGTGAGCTGTACTGGCAGCGCGACAACACGGACGAGGCCCGCGGCTGGTGGGTGCGTCACCTGACCGACATGCCCGACTCGCGTGCGCGCGCGTACATCGAAGTCCGGCTCGGCAGCCCGGTGGCGCGCCCCTCGTCGCCCTGAGTGCCGGTAGTACCCGGCCCGGACCGACTCGGCCCGGTGCCGCGCGGGCCGCTTCCCGTCAGCCCAGCGTTTCGACCTGCATGACGTGCTGGCCCAGGCGGACGCGGTCGCCCGGACGCAGGGGGCGCTCCGTCGCGGGCGGGATGCGCACGAAGGTGCCCAGGCCGCCGGAGAGGTCGCGCAGCATCGCGCCGGTCGCCGTGGGGCTCAGCTCGCAGTGCCGGCCGGCGAGCCCCTCGTCATTCGGGTACGCCAGGTCGCAGTGGGCCTGTCCGATGGTGAGCAGCGCCGCGGCCGTCACCACCGCGCGGCCCGCCCTGCCACCCATGTGAACCTCTTCCACGCCGTACAGCGCCTGGCCGAGCGGCGCGGGCGAACCATACGGGGTGGGCCGGCCCGCCACGGGCGCGGGGGACTCCACGCGGCCGGTGAAGCGGAACAGCCGTTGGCCCGCGCTGAAGAGGGCACGCGGCGCCAGCGGCTCCGTGCCGGCGAAGGTGACGTAGACGCCCGACGCGCTCGACTCGTCGCGCACGTAGAGGGCGCCGTCCTTCACCAGGAAGGTGGCGTGCAGCGGCGACACGAAGACGTCGTCCGGGAAGAGGATGGCGCCGCGCTGGCGGCCCACCACGCAGCCCGTCACCGGCAGCTTGTAGCGCTGGCCGCGCGTCGTCCCGGCGATCACCGCCAGCCCGAAGCGCGACGCCACGGGCGGAGGACGCGCCGTGGCGCCCGTCGTCGCGGGGGGCGTACCCGCCGGAACCGGCGCCGTGGCTCCCGTACCGCCGCGAGGGGGCAGGGCGTTGTCCGGCAC
>NZ_RAWQ01000190.1:0-21938 GCF_003668965.1 Corallococcus sp. AB030 | reverse complement strand
GGGGCGCAGAAAATGGACACGCGTGGACCTCGGGGGACGGGCTCCAGGAGGGCGGAGTGCCCCCGCGTCCGTCGGGCGCGACCGGGATGCGGACGGGCACGTTGGAGGCGGGAAAGTCTTGCTGTCAAGAATCGCAGGGAAGACCTGTTGTTACCTTCACTTGCCGGATCCGGGGCGGTCTGGTTCATGCTGGGTGGCATGTCCGTGACCAAGCCCCGCGCCGCATCGATGTACGTCGACCTGGACCGCGACGCGTGGCGCGAGCTCCGGGCCTCCACGCCGCTGACGTTGACGGCGGAGGAGGTGGAGAAGCTGCGGGGCCTGGGGGACCGGCTGGACATCCAGGAGGTGGAGGACGTCTACCTGCCGTTGTCGCGACTGCTGCACCTGCAGGTGGCGTCAGCGCAGTCGCTGTGGGCGGCGCAGCAGGCGTTCCTGGGCTATTCGGTGCGCAAGGTGCCGTTCATCATCGCCATCGCGGGCAGCGTGGCGGTGGGCAAGAGCACGACGTCGCGCATCCTCCAGGCGCTGCTGGCGCGCTGGCCGGACCATCCGCGCGTGGCGCTGGTGACGACGGACGGGTTCCTCTATCCGAACCGGGTGCTCGCCGAGCGGGGCGTCATGAACCGCAAGGGCTTTCCGGAGAGCTATGACCGGCGCGCGCTGGTGCGCTTCCTGGCGGAGCTGAAGGCGGGGCGCGAGGAGGTGACGGCGCCGGTGTACTCGCACCTCGTCTACGACATCGTGCCGGAGGAGGCGCAGTCCATCCGGCAGCCGGACATCCTCATCCTGGAGGGGCTCAACGTCCTGCAGACGGGGCCGGTGGAGGGCGGGCGGCTGCCGCAGACGTTCCTGTCGGACTTCTTCGACTTCTCCATCTACGTGGACGCGAGCGAGACGGACATCCGCCACTGGTACGTGGAGCGCTTCCTGCGCCTGTGGGAGACGGCGTTCCGCGACGAGCGGTCCTTCTTCCGGCGCTTCTCTGAATTGACGCGCGACCAGGCGATTGCCCGGGCCGCGTCGGTGTGGGCGGAGATCAACGGGCCCAACCTGGCGGAGAACATCGCGCCCACGCGTTCACGGGCGAGGCTCATCCTGGTGAAGGGCAGCGACCACAAGGTCCGCCGCGTGCGGATGCGCAAGCTGTAGTTCAGGGAGGACGCACATGGCGCCACGAATGGGTTCGCTCTGGGATGCGGTGGGGAACACGCCGCTGTTGCGCATTGGCTCGCTCAGCCGGCAGACGGGCTGTGACATCGTCGCCAAGGCGGAGTTCATGAACCCGGGCGGGAGCATCAAGGACCGGGCCGCGAAGGGGATGATTCAACGCGCGGAAGCGACGGGGCAGCTGAAGCCCGGCGGCACGATTGTCGAAGGCACCGCGGGCAACACAGGCATCGGCCTGGGACTGCTGGGGCGCGAGCGCGGCTACCGCGTGGTGGTGACGATGCCGGACAATCAGGCGCGCGAGAAATACGAGTACCTGGAGGCAATGGGCGTGGAGGTGCGGCGGGTGCCGCCGGTGCCGTTCTCCAACCCCTCGCATTTCTTCCACCAGGCGCGGGTGCTGGCGGAAGCGAACGGCTGGGCGTGGATGAACCAGTTCGAGAACGCGGCGAACGGCGACTTCCACTACGAGACGACGGGGCCGGAGATCTGGGAGCAGGCGGAAGGCAAGGTGGACGTGCTGGTGGCGTCCGTGGGCAGTGGCGGCACGCTGTCCGGCACGAGCCGCTACCTGAAGGAGAAGAACCCGGCCTTGCGAGTGGTGTTGGTGGATCCGCCGGGGTCGGGGCTCTACTGCCAGGTGCGCACGGGGAAGATGGAGACGGCGGGGAGCTCCATCACGGAGGGCATTGGCATCATGCGGCTGACGGAGAACTTCCGGCAGGCGCGCGTGGACGAAGCGATGCGCCTGGAGGACCAGGACATGCTGGAGATGCTCTACCACCTGGCGCGCGAGGACGCGTTGGTGGTGGGCACCTCCGCGGCCCTCAACGTGCGGGCCGCATGGGAGGTGGCGCGCAAGCACCAGGGACAGGGGCTGCGCATCGTCACGTTCCTGTGCGACCACGGCAGCCGCTACGCCTCCAAGGTGTTCAACCCGGAGTTCCTCGCGTCGAAGGCGCTCACGGTGAAGCCGCTGCCGGCGGTGTGAATCAGCGGGGCCGCTACTGGCTGGCGACCACCTTGAGAGTGGGCTCCGCGGGCGCCTCCTCCTTGACGGTGAGGGACAGCTCCAGGCTCCGGGCGACCAGGGCCTTGAGCGCCCACACCTCTGGAATCGTCTGGATGTAGACCCGGCTGATACCGAACGCCGCGGGGGACGCCTCGACCTCGAACCCCGCGGCGAGTGTTTTCGCCTCCTCGACGGGGACCCAGGTGGCGATGCACTTGCGTTTGCCATTGCCGAAGAACCGCACGAACCACTTCGTGGGCTTCTTGAAGGACACGTTGAAGTAGTTCGAGGTGTCCCGGTAGAGGACGTCCTCCGCCGCGTGGCCGTTCTTGGTGCAGATGTCCCGGACGACGCCGAAGAAGGCCAGCTCCTCCTCGGTGGTCTCCACGGCGGCGCGTGTCTTGTCGTCACCCGAGGCCCGGGGTTCCGACTCAAACGGCTTCGCGCTGTCCGCCTTCACCACGTTGGGCCCGTCCTTGGCGGCGGGCGCCTCGGTGCCTTCGTTCAAGCGCTGGATGCGCTCCTTGAGTTTGTCGAGGAAGTCGTCGCCCATGACGCGGAGGAGGGTGGGCTCGATGGCCTCCTTCGCGACCTCCGCGAGGCGTTCCATCACAGCGGTTGTCCGCTTCCCCTTGTAGATGTCCTCGGTGAGCCACTTGAGGAAGCCCTCGTGTTCGCCGGGTGATTTGAGGGCGGCGGACAGCTTGTCGATCATCCCCTGGCGGTAGCGGCTGTTCTCCGCGTCGGTGATGAGCGTCGTGGCGTTGAAGGCTTCGCGGCTGAACTTGGACAGGAACTTCGCGACCTTGGCCCAGTCCGACTTCGTGTCCTCCAGGGAGAACGTGAAGAAGGGCTCCGGGTCCATGACGTTGGGGTTTTCCAGGTCTCCGAAGAACAGGTAGTGGCACCCATCCGTGATGATGCCGAAGTGGAGCTCCGGGAGCTGGGAGAGGTAGCGGGCCAGTTGCTGGGCGCGCGACTTGAGGTCCGTGCCCAGGGGCTTGGTTTCAATGACGATGAGGGGCTTCTGTCCCGTCTGGTCGAAGATGGCGAAGTCCATGCGGTCCGGCAGCTTCTTGCCGTCGCCCTGGACGAAGTCCGCCGCGTATTCGAGGCGAACCTCCCGAGGAAAGCCGGGGTCATAGCCAAGCAGCCGGATGAAGGGGACCACCAGCGCCAGCTTGGCGGTCTCTTCGTTGGAGATGAAGGACTTGGAGTCCTGATAGCGCTTGACCAGCTCCAGCAATTGATTCGCGTCCACGGTATCCCCCTGCAACCCGTCGAGCCCAGGCCGCGCCATCAGTGAGAACAGACTGGCGACGTCCAGAACTACAATCGGTTGGATCCCGCGTGGCCATACCTCTTATGGGTTATCCGGGGGCAAAGGAGGGATTGGAGGGCGTCCATCACGTCTTCCTGGCGAGTTCTCCTCCACGCGGAGTTGTTCCTCGCTCACATCATCCTGCTCAACGGATGGAGTGGGGAGTGCCTCCCGCGTCTCGTCCTGTGCGGCGACTGGAGGAAGGCGATCGACGGCACCGTCCTCGACGCTGGGGTGTGTCTCCAATGCATCGTCCTGGCCGGTCGCTGACAGTGGGGTGTTGAGCAGGTCCTCCTGAGCGCATGGGGCCTCGGGGGACGCAGGTACCTGAGGAACAGGGGCGAAGGCATTCAGCACGCGCTCATCGCGCGCCTTCAGCAGCGCTGGCAGCTCATGCTGAAGTGCCTGCACGTCGCGCTCGTGCAGGATTGCCATCGCGCGGAAGGCCCACTCGCGCAGCGCCTCTCCGCCCATGAGCGGCAGCAGTTGGGCGGCTCCTCCCAGGAATGCCCGCTGCAGGGACTGAACGAGGAGCACGTGCCCGGGACGCGCCGCCACCCGCGCCGCATGCCGCAGCAACTCGAACTCCACCTGCGCGCAGGTTTCCCCTGACTCCCAGCGCGCCGCGTCCTGGAGCTGGTAGCACGTGCTCCCCAGCCGGTCCAAGTCGAGGTCCGAGGCCCTCGCGCAGCAGTCGGCCAGAAGCTCCACCAGCACCTGCCGCTTGAGGCTGAAGTAGCCCTCCAGCAGCCACCGGGCATCCGGGTTGCTCGCGTCATGCAGCGCCAGCCCCAGGTTCTCCAGCGTCAGCGACTCATCCAGCGGCACCGCGCGCGTCTTGCGTCCGGGGCGCTGCACCACCAGTCCCCGCGCCGCCAGCCGCCGCAGCGCCTCACGGATGGTGCCCCGACACACCTCATAGCGGCGCGCCAGCTTCGCTTCGGAGCCGAATTGCCCGCTCGGATGCAGACGCCCCAGCGCGATATCGCGCTCGATTTGCGCCTCCACATAGGCCACGAGTCCTCGCCGTTCCATCCCCATTCCCCTTCCTCGTCCCAGCATCGCCATCCAACCACAGGGGTCTGACATGGACGTGCGGGCCCACCAATCCGTGTCATCGGATGGGCCGCAGTCCGGGACCCGGGCGGCGAAAACCTGTCCGACAGTCGGACAGGTTTTGAGGCAACCGGGCCCGGGCGGACGCCTCTGTCGGTGGTCCACATTGGCGACTGCGCGGGCGCGACTTCGTTCGCCTTCTGGCCTGGTGCGGTCTGGGGCCCATGCCGCGGAGGCCTGTCCGGCTGTCGGACAGGTCTTGAGGCAACCGGCCCTGGGTGGGGACCTCCCTCCGTGGCCCCATCCTGGCTTCCGCGCAGGCACGCCGTCGCGGCCCACCGCCGCGCTTCGTGCGGCACGCGTCATCACGAGGACCATTGAATCGACGGGTTTGTTAACGAACCTCGGGCGACCTGCTTAGGATGCTCGCCGTCCTCTTCCTTCATGGAGCTTCGATGGTGCGCACCCGGCTCGTAGGTCTCCTGGCGTTGCTGTTCGTCGCGGTCCCCGGTGTGTCGGGGGCTCAGGATGCCGTGGCTCCGGCGGCGGTGGCTTCTGGCGATGAAGCGACGCATCAGGCACTGCGCGGCATCAAGCAGGACATGGAGGACGCGCTCAACAAGCAGGACCTGGACCGGTTGCTGTCGCACCTGCACCCGGACGTCGTGTTCTCCACCATGAACAACGATGTTCGCGTGGGGAAGGACGCCATCCGCGCGTACTACGCGGAGATGCTGGGCGGCCCGAACAGCGTCGTGAAGAAGGTCACCGCGAAGTTCGACGTGGATGCGCTCACTCGCCTTTATGGCAACTCGGGCGTCGCGTATGGCTCCTCGCTGGACCACTACATCCTGAACGACGGCACGGACCTCGTCGTCAATGGACGGTGGACCTGCACCCTGGTGAAGGAGGGCGACCAGTGGCTCATCGCCGCGTTCCACTACTCCACCAACGTGTTCGACAACCCCCTGCTCACGAAGGTGAAGAACGCCGCCATGGGCTTCGGTGCACTGGTCGCGGTCGCCGCGCTTGGGGCGGGGTTCTTCATCGGACGCCGGGGACGCCGGCCGGCGACGGTTTGAGCGCGAGCCGCATGGGCTGGCGCTGGCCGTAGGTGAGCGAGCGCCACAGCCACTCGGCCGGACCGAAGCGGAAGCGCGACAGCCAGGCGTGGCTGAGTGGAATCTGGATCGCGAACACCAGCAGGGTCAGCGCCACGCAATGTGACGGCGGCAGCTTTCCGATGAGCCCCAACCCCCAGCCGTCATACAGCCAGAGGCTCACGACCGTCTGAATCAGATAGTTGCTGAGCGCCATGCGCCCCACCGGGGCCAGGATGCTCAGCCATCTGCGCCAGCGCTCCGTCTGGAAGAGCAGGGCGAAGGCGGCCACGTAGGCCGCGGCGAGGCCCAGGTAGCCCATCTCCTGGATCGCGGACAGGGTGAACATCCAGTGGGCTTTCGACGGGTCCAACAACCCCGCGAGCCGCAGGTGCTGGACCACCACTCCCGCGCCATTTCCCAGCACGCCCAGCACCAGCCCCCAGCCCAGCATCTTCCGGTGCCAGGCGCGGTGGCGCTCCACGTCCTGGAGCAACAGGAGTCGGCCCGCGAGCAGCCCCAGCAGGAACCGGCCCAGGATGAAGATCATCCACAGCAGCCGCTTCAGCGTGGGCAGCATGTACTGGAGGAAGTGCGCGTTCGCTGCCTGCGTCGTCCAGAGCGAGTCGCTCTTGAGTCCGAGCAGCAGTTGCTCCCGCGTCTGGGCCTCCATGGCTTCCGTGGCCTTCGCGGCGTCGGCCGCCGCCTGAGCTCCGTGCAGCAGGATGGGTCCGAAGTGCAGGAGCGCCGGCACCAGTAACGGCACCACCACCACCGACAGGCCCACCCACGCCAGCAGCGTCCGGTCCGAACGGTTCCGGAAGAGGAGCAACGCGAAGCCCAGCAGGGCGTAGGTGGACAGCACGTCTCCCGCCCAGAGCGCCGTGAGATGCACCACCCCGATGCCCAGCAGCACCAACAGCCGCCGTGAGTACACCGGGACGACGGAGGCTCCGCGTGACTCGGCCCGTGTCAGCTGGATGGAGAACCCGAGCCCGAAGAGGAAGGCGAACAGCGTGACGAACTTCTGGTTCACGAAGAAGTGGTAGAGCGCCGTGACGGCCGCCTCGAAGGGTGGTGCCGCCAGTGCCTGGGTCTGCTCTCGCGGCATCAGGACCCGGCCGCTGAACCAGGCGAAGCTGTTCGACACGAAGACGCCCCACAACGCGAAGCCGCGCAGCACGTCCAGGAGCGGCAGCCGCTCGGAGGCATCCACCGGACGGGCGCTGGAAATGGAAGGGGAGGAGTCGGACATGCGTCCAGCAGATGCCTCCGCCTGCTTCGCGTCAACGCATGCACCGCGTCGTGCTCAGTGGCCTCGCTCCACGCGGATGGAGGCCGACCGCGCGTGAAGGACTCAGGAGATTTCGAGCACCGGCGCCTGGCGCAGGAAGGGCATGCGACGCGGCAGCTTCCGGGCCCAGAATCCTTCCACCGACCTGTGGAAGAGGCGCAGCAGTGCGACGCCTTGCCTGCCTTCCAGTTGGGCCAGTTCCTTCGCGGAGCGGTCGAGCAGCGCGCGGGCTCGCTGGTACTCATCGCGCACCCAGGCCCGTCCGGCTTCCGTCCTGAGCAGTGATTCGAAGTCCTGGGGATCATGTCCCTGGGCGCGGACCTCCGTGGCGACGTCCGCGGGCACGTTGAAGAGTCCCTGAACCAGGTCTTCTTTCAGGTCGCGCATCACCGAGCACCATCCCAACGCCGCGAGTAGGGAAGGGGCGTCATCTGCTCGCACCTGCGCGTCCGCGACGTGCAGCATCAGGCTCACGGACAGCCGGAAGGTGTTTCCGAGTTGGGTCCGGAGCGTCGCCGCGTCCCACCAGTGCCCATCGCGCACCCGCTCCCGGTCCTGGCGCATCGTGCGGACCAGTTCGAGCACCTGCTCGCGGGCCGCCGGGTCGGTCAGCTCCGTGAGCAGTACCCGGCCCAGTGACACCGCGGTGTCGTGGAACTCCGTGGGGGGGCCTGGCGCTCCGGTCTCCAGCGTGCGCAGGAGCGCGTCGATGGCGTCCAGCGGTTCGCCTCCGACGGGACGGTCTCCATCCAGCACGTCATCCACCAGTTGGAGGAAGCAGAACCCCGCCCGTGCGCGTCGCGCCTTGCGCCAGCGTCCCAGCGACTGCTGATACAGCGCGAGCGCGATGAGCCCGTAACGCGGATGCCTGCGCGCGAAGCGGTACATCTCCCTCGCGCAGAGGGCTTCCACCCGCACGGCTTCGAGGAATGCTTCCTGCCGGACCCGGGGCGCCACGACACGCCAAGTGCCCCAGGCGAGCAATGCTCCCGCGAGCACGTCCACCAGATGGTGCTCGTGGATGAGCAGCGTGGACGCCGCGATGGCCAGGGCCCACAGCGCGAACACGGTGCTCGCCACCGGTCCTGAACGCTCGCGGTAGGCCAGGGCCGCCGTGCAGGCGAAGGCGGCGTGGAGCGAGGGCAGGTAGTTGCGCTCCAGGTTCATCGTGTCCGCGGCCTGGAAGATGGATGCCCAGACTCCGGTGACGGCGCGCGGCGGCCACGCGACCTCCACTGGCAGGATGAGGAAGCAGAGTGCTCCCAGCACCGTCTCCGCGCACAACGCCATCGCGAAGGGGAGCATCTGTCTCCACGTCCGGAAGATGAACAGGGACAGGAGCAACAGCACGTCCATGCTGACGTAGACGGCGGCCCAGCCAGGCATGAACGGGATGTGCTGCTCGACGGGCAGGTCCACGCGCAGACCGCCGGAATAGAAGCCTGTCACCCAGCTCGCGCCGCCGTACATCGCGAGGAAGAACAGCGCGAAACCGCACGTCATCGCGCCCGTGCGCTTCAGTTCATCCCACGCTGGCCAGCCGAAGAGTGGACCCTCCGTGTGCGCTTCCTTCTCCGCGGACGCGCTCATTTCGACTGCTCCGGGAACGGCCGGGGCCCGCGCCACATGGACAGCCAGATGCCCAGGAAGGATGGCCGGGGCACCCTCTCGTCCACGTAGCGGCCCAGGTAGAGCCAGGGCACCTGCGGGTACCGGTGGTGCGCCCGGTGGTAGTGGTAGTTGAGGAACACCCAACGCACTGGCGCCGCGACCTTCAGGTCCCATGCGCCTTCACGCACGTCCAGCGGCGACCACGCGTGGTCCGCGTACTGGAGCGAGCTCCAGTTCACCGCGAACGCCGCGTAGCAAAGGGCCCACCCCACGAGCGTCAGGTCCAACGCGTACGCCAGCCCTGCCTGGACGGCCACCATCCCCAGCACCTCCGCTCGGATGGCTGTCCCCGGTGCATCCTCCAGCCGCCCCAGGTACGCGTCCGCGCCCGTCTGTTCCCCGTAGCGCGTGCCTGGCCCTCGCAGCCTTTGCAGCAGGCCTGGCGCGAGCGCGAACACCAGCGCTCCCAGCGGTACGAACAGCCAGTAGATGCCGGTCAGGATGACGTACCACTGCGCATACTTGAGGAAGCGGTGGTCGCCCGGGTGCAGGTAGTCGAACTGCTCGCGCGCGGAGCGGTTGTGCCGGTGATGCGTGAGGTGGAACGCGCGCTGCAACGTGAACGACGTGGGGAAGAACGTCGCCGCCAGCCGGCCCAGCATGTCGTTGAACCGCCGCGAGGGATGCAGCACTCCGTGCGTCGCTTCATGCAACAGCGAGAACACCGTGTTGTTCACGTAGGAGAACACCCCGGCTGCCACCAGCCGCACCCAGAGGGCCTCCGCGTGCGACGCCGTCCACAGGCACAGCGCCCCCGCGCCCATCGCCGTGACGAGCAGCACCGCGTTGAGCGCGGAGGGGATCGGCGGAGCGTCATCGGCGCGCATCGTCCCCGTCCTCGGGCAGGCCCACGGCGAAGTCGAGCAACTGGCGCATCACCGGGTCCGCCGTCGCCGTCGCGACGTTGAAGCGCATGCCGTCCAGCACGGACAAGTCGCGCCGCAAGAACGACGTGTAGAGCCACCGCGACACCCCGAGCACCATCGCCGCCGCGCCCGGAATCCGCCCCCGCCTCGCCGCGACGGCGAGCCGCACCGACGTCCCCTCCGCCACCGGCGTCAGGCTCGCGAGCAGCAGCCCCCTCGCCCGGCCCAGGTCGCTCCTCACCGAGATCAACGTCCCGCCGTGCAGCGTGAGCTCCACCCGGATGCGGTTGCCCGACAGCGCCTTCATCAGCCGGTCACTCGCGCCCGTGCCGATGACGCGCGACGTGTAGCGCAGCCGCAGGGTGTACCGGTCCGGCGTCTCCCAGGTCGGCGTGTCCCACAGCTCCCGGTGGTGCACCGTGCGCAGGTGGTCCAGGTCGAAAGAGTTCGCCGCGAGCGGCAGCCACGGACAGCCCACCGTCACCGGAGGTCCTACGTTCCAGACGTGCTCCCCACCTCCCAGGTCGGGTGGGGGAAACAGCGCCTCCGGGCCGTTGAACACAAGCACCCCGCCGAAGCGCTCCTCCACCGGCCACGGCCGGGGCCCCGGCAGGGCGGACACGTCGCTTCGGCCGGGTACGGCTCGGCAGTGGCCCAATCCGTCGAAGTTCCAATGATGCAGTGGGCAGCGCAGCAGCTCGCCCTGGACGGTGCCGTGCTTCAGGTGCGCTCCCAGGTGGGGACAGTGCGCGGACAGGGCGTGGACCCGGCCCTGCTGGCTCCGGAACACCACCACCTCCTGGCCACCCACCTGAACGCCCATCGCGTGGCCGGGCCGCAGGGCCGCGGATGGAGCCACCAGGTACCAGGAGCGCGGGCGCGAGGGCCCGGGGAGATGGTCCGGAGCCACCCCGGCCAGGACGGGAACAACCATGCCCGGACCCTACCGGACCCGGTGTCTCCAGGGCCACGGGGGGCCGGTCGAGGCTGGCTTTACGCCCGGGTTCCTGGTTTGTCAGGCGCTGGCGGAACCGGGCGCGCCGCCCCAACGGTGCGGGCCTGGGAAGGGACGTGTGACATGGCAGGCGATACTGCGGGCAGCAGTCGGGGCGGTTCGTTGCGGGGCAGCACGCTCCAGGTGGTGCAGTCCCTGGCGGCGCAAGGCGAGCCGGAGCGCGCGGCACAGCTCTACGAGGAGCTGGGCGCGGCGCAGCGCGAGCGGCTTCGCAAGGAGGCCGCGCAGGGGTCGGTGAAGGAGCGCCACTGGCTGGTGGACGTGCTGCGGCGGGCGCGGGACTTCACGGGCGCGGCGCGGCTCCTGGACGGCAGCGGCGACGACGTGTCCGTGGCGGACCTGTACGCCCAGGGCGGTCAGCACGTGGCGGCCGCGGAGGCGTACCTGCGCGCGGGTGAGGTGGAGCGCGCCGCGGCGGCCTTCGAGCGGGGTGGGGCGCTGGAGCGCGCGCTGGAGGTCTACCGGGGCCTGGGCGCCCGCGAGTCCATGGCGCACTGCCTGGTCCGCCTGGGCCGCCCCTTCGAGGCCGCGGACCTCTACCAGGAGCTGGGACAGGCCCACGCGGAGGCCGAGGCCCTGGGGGGTGTGCTCGCGGAGGATCCTCGCTACGTCGAAGCCGTGCTGCGCACGTGCAAGGTGCTGGATGCCGGCGGCTTCACGCACCGGGCGCTCGCGGTGCTGGCGGACGCGTTGAGCAGCTCCGATCACCTGCGCGCGGATCCCGTGCTGGTGACGGAGAAGGCGCGGCTCCTGCGGCGCATGGGCCTGGACGTGGAGGCGGAGGCGCTCCTCGCGCGGCTGGCCGCGGGCGCGACCGTGCCGGAGGCCAGCGGCTACCGCTTCCTCAAGGCCATTCCCATCTTCGGCGAGCTGCCGTTGGAGGACATGAAGGACCTGTACCGCCTGGCGCGGCCCGTGACGACCACGCCGGGCACGGTGCTGCTGGAGAAAGGCGCTCCCGGCACGGGCCTGCTCGTGCTGCTGGAGGGCACCGTGGACGTCTACTCCGGCAATGAGCCCAACGCGCGGCACCTCAACACGCTGGGGCCGGGCTCTTTCCTGGGGGAGATTTCACTCGTGCAGGACGGCCCCGTGTCCGCGAACGTGCGCGCGAAGACGGCCGTGCGCGCGCTGCGCATCACCCGCGAGAGCTTCCAGCACTTCCTGGCCACGCACGACGCGGCCTCGCTGCACATCTACCGGCTCTTCACGCAGAACCTCGCGGCGCGCGTGCGGGCGCTGAGCGGCTGATCGCGCCGTGCCCCCAGCGGGCCGTGCTTGCTACGGTCCCGCACCATGGGTGATTCGACAAGGCCTGAGAGCGCACGCAACGTGCGCGTGTCCGCGGAGTCCTGGAAGCAGTGCGCGGCGCTCCAGGGGAGGAATGTCTTCCTCGACGCGGTCCTCCTGAAGGGGCCCACGAAGGCGGGCGAGCTCCAACTGGAGCTGCCGGAGTCGACACGGTTGCTCGGCTACGAGCGGTCGGAGAAGGAGTACCTCGCGTTCCTCCGCACGGTGGAGCCCTTCCTTCCGCGCACGCCCGCATCCGGGTACCGCTCGTGGGGGGAGGCCCTCTTCGAGTCAGAGGCCCAGGCTCGCTGGCACGTCACGTTCGTCTTCGGCACGAAGCCCCAGGTGCGCGTACGTCGCGCGGCCTGGCTGGACGTGAGCCTCAAGGACGCGAAGCCCCTGGCGGCGCCGAAGAAGCCCGCGGGCGGCAAGGGCGAGGTGCTCTACGCGCACGAGGATGGCCGGTTCCAGGGGGTTCGGGGCGCTCGCAACGTGCTCAACGTCCGCAAGGGCGACCTGGGGACTCAAGGGCGCACGTCCTCCAAGCGCTTCGCGCATGAGTGGCAGTCGAAGGCCGCCGCGGACCGGCTGATGAAGAAGCTGCGCGAGGACGGCTTTACCCGGCGCAAGTCCTGAAGGGGGTGCGCGGCCGCTATTCGATGCGGTCCTCGCTGTGCTCGATGCGCAGCGCGGGAAGCACGGCGAGTTGGATGCGAGCACTCCAGCCCCGCCCGTGAGGAAGCAGGCGAGCGCGACAAGGGGGCCTTTCACCGGACCCCGGTCCATCCCCATCCTCCTGGACAACCCCCCTGTCCGGAAGGATGCCCCGATGGCTTCAATCGACGCACTGAGGCAACACGCTCGCGCGAACTGGCGCACGTGGTTGGCGTGGGTGGCCACGCCCGTCGCCGCGCTGCCGCTCCTGGGGGTGGGCGGCCTTCGCCGGGTGGGCCTCGTGGACGAGCTGGCCGCGGGGGCCGTGGGGCTGGGCCTGCTGTCGCTGACGCTCATCGGCCTGGGGCAGCTCCCTCGGGGGCCTGTCCGCCCGGCGGGTGGGAAGGCGTGGAAGCGGACGCCGAAGGACTTCCCCATCTCCGGCGAGATGGTGCCGGAGGAGTTCGCCGCGTCGATGGCGTCCGGCCACTGACGCTCAGGGACGGCGCTCGATGCCGATGGCGATGGAGGGGCCGGTGAGGGCCTCGCCGGTGCCGTCGGAGAGCGACACGATGCCCAGGCTGGCGGAGAGCACGGTGGTGCCGGCGCCGCCGGTGCCCTTGAGGAAGCTGCGCACGCCCAGCTCGCCGAAGTTCCATCCGCTGGCCGAGCCTCCGCCCGCACCGAAGAGGGAGAGGCTGGGCGTGAGGGGCACCTGGACCTCGCCGCGTCCGGAGCCGAAGCGGAACTGGTTGTCGCGCGAGAGGATGGCGGAGTTCCACGCGATGTGGAACCCGTCGAGCGCTCCCAGCCGCAGCACCTGCTGGAAGGACACTCCCGCGTTGGAGTCGCAGAAGGTCCTGGGGTTGATGGGCTCGTAGGTGTTGGGGTCGTAGTCGAACTGGGTGATGCACGCCTTCTGTCCGAACAGCGCGCCCGCGCCGATGCCGACCTCCAGGAAGTCGGTGGAGTAGGCCGCGGCCACGTACGCGGAGCCCGGCGAGTGGCGCAGGCCGGTGCCCAGGCCGAAACCGACGGGATCCAACTGCGCGCTCAACACCAGGGGCAGGTCCCCGGGCCGCCACGCGATGAACGCATCCAGGAGCAGGCCGCCCGCGCGAGCGGACTTCCCCTCGCGCGTCTTCGCGTCCAGCGCGAGGAAGGGCCGGGCATGGAAGCCGTAGCGCAGCCGAGGCACACCGGGCTCGGGGAAGAAGAGGCGCGCGGTGGCGGGGGCGTCGGTGACGACGGCGGTGTCGCCCACGCGCACGTTCTCACCGCGGCCCAGGCGGGCGATGGCGGAGTCCTCGCGCGATTCAATGACCTTCAGCACCACCTCGCGGGAGTCCTGCGTGCGCACGCGGACGCGGGTGCCTTCGCCCAGGCCGGCCAGGGCACCCCCGGAGAGCGTCACGTCGCCATCCTTCACGGCGGTGCCTGCGTGACGACGGTGAGGTCGCGCGCCGCGCCCAGCGCGGAGGCCAGCGAATCCGGCTGGGGCTGTTCCGGCGTGGCGAGCGAGAACGCATGGGCCTCCTCGCGCTGCTCGATGGCGAGGAGCGACTGGCCCACGACGACGAGCCGCACGAAGCGCCGGCCCTCTTCGATGCGCCGCACGAGCTGAGGCGCGGCGCCGTCGAGCTTGAGCACGGCGATGCCGCCACGGCCGAGCGCGACGTAGGTCACTCCCTGATGGACGACGGAGTCGAGCACAGGGCCCAGGCCCAGCGTCTCCGCGGCACTTGAAGCCGGGGACACGGGAGCCTGGGCAACGATGACGGAGGCGAGGAGCGCGGAGCCGAGCATGAGGCTGGCTCTATATCGCTCCTGCCTCCTGCGATTCCTGGACTTTGAGTGACGTGAGCATTGCGCGAGAGGGGGCAAGGATTGACGGACTCAGGGTGTGGCCGCGCCATGACTGCCGGGCAACCAACAAATCCTCCCTCACCAGGGCTGTCGTTCGTTCGGTTTCAATCCCATTCCACCCGCGGACAAAGTTGAAAGGCTCCACCAAGCTGAAGGAGTGGCCATACCTGTGGGCGCAACATCTGAAGCAACCCCCAACGCGGTACACGAACTGGAGGCCTGAAATGGCCCGTGTCTTTGCTCGCGGTGCGTTGTTGGCAGTGACGATGTTCCTGGTCAGCGCTTGTGGAGGCCCGGTGGAGTCCCCTGAAACTCCCAGCGGCAACACGCCGTCGCCGGCGCAGGTGGCGGAGGAGATGGCGGGGTACAACTGGCAGGACCAGGAGGAGAACTCCTCTGGAACGGTGACCGCGCAGTACTGCGCGCTCGAGTATGTCCAGCCCTGTATCGCGGACGTCGCGATATGTGCGGTCCGTTGTTGCGATGACTCGCTCTTCAAGTCCGCGCAGGTCTGCGGCAACTGCGGCACGTGGGCCGCGGGCGCCTGCGCCAACCACGGCACTCGCAAGCGCATCCGCTGGGAGTAGCAGACGCCAACGTCTGGGTGATGCTGGAGGCGTCGTCCCCGCCGTGTGGGCGAGGACGACGCCTTTGGCTGTCATTGGCTCAGTCGACGAGCAGCCGCTTCACGGGCGCGGGGTCCACGGCCACCATCAGGGGCCGGGTGAAGTTGCTGAAGGACACCAGCGCCTGACCTGGCGCGAGCCGGGAGACGCGGTTCCACAGGCTTTCGTCGATGCTGCCCACCGACTTCTGCATCCGGTTGATGACCGCACCGTCGGTGATCTTGTGGATGATGAAGTTGTTGAGCAGGGCCAGCACCTCGTCGGGCAGGTGCTGGGGCAGTTGCGTGACGAAGACGAGCCCCAGCCACCGCTTGCGGCCCCGCTTGGCGATGCGCGCCACCTGTTCGAACAACACGGGCATCTGCTTGATGCGATTGGCGGACAGGAACTCGTGGGCCTCCTCGATGATGATGAGCACGGGCGTGACGGGGGCGTCCCGTTCGGCGGCTTCCTGGTAGCGCTTCTCCTGGTGCTCCTGGAGCCCCCGGAGGATGTCCGCGATGACCAGGTTGTTCAGCTGCGGCGAGTCCGTGTTCGACAGGTCGATGACCGACACCCGCCCGGCCTGGAGCATGGAGTCGTAGTTCACGCCCGCGGTGTTCTCGACGTCGAAGACCTTCAGTCGCTTCAGCAGCTGAAGCTTGTTGCCCAGGGTCTTCCAGCTCGACTCATGGGTGCTCCTCTGCGCCATGACCCGCGCCCTCACCAGCTTGACGTTGGCTTTGAACTCGCTGAGGAGCGTGAGGCCCCGTGGGACGTTGGGGAGCTCCTCGGAGTCGCCGTCCTCGCCATCCGAGTCGTCCTCCTCTGTCCGTCTGCGCCGCCCGGCAGCCGCCCGCGGCTCCGTCCTGCCCTCGCTGCTCAGGCTGTACGTGTACGCATTCACCACGTCCAGGATGTGGTCGATGGTCATCCGTGGATAGCCGGTGTCCTGCTCGTCCAGCTCCAGGACCTGCTGCCTCTCGGCCTCGTTCCGAGGGAAGAGCTTGAAGTCCTCCAGGAGCAGCTTCGTGACATCGAAGGCGCGCAGGAAGCGCTCATGCTGCGCGTCCGACATGCTCAGGATCTCCGAGATGGCATAGGGCGACAGGCTGGAGAACTTCAGCGAGAAGCCATGCCGGTGCGGATGCCGGGGGTTGCGGCTGTCCCGGCCCGTGAGGTGATGGATGTGCAGGTCCTTCACCCCTTCTGGCTTCTGCTTCCGCTGCTTGAGCAGCTCCCGCATCGCTTCGTGGTCGGTGGGTTTGTCCACGTGGGTGTATTCACCCTCCACGTCGAAGACGATGGTCGCGATGCCGGAGAGCTGCGCCCGGTGGATGAGCGTCGCGACGGTCGTGGACTTGCCGCCACCCGTGGTGCCGATGATGCCCGTGTGACGGGGGAGGATGGCCTTGTCCCGGGGATTCAGCCGCGCCTCCATGTTGTCATACCCCACGACCCGGCCCAGGCTCAGCGCACCGCCCACGCCCAGCACCTTCGCACTCTCCTCCTCGCTCAACACGAAGACGGGGCTCTGGGGCCGGGGCCGGAAGCGGGGCGGTTGCAGTACCCCGCCGACCTCCTGTCCCAACAGCTCCACCTCGGCGCGGCCGTGGTACTCGAAGGTGTACGTCAGCTTCTTGCCGTGCGTGATGACCCCCACGGCCATGGTGGAGTTCGCGGGGACGGCGTTGGGCTCCGCGAACGGTCCCCGGACCACGACCCCCAGGTAGTCACGCTTGTCCTCGCGCGACTTCACCCGCACGAGCGTCTGGGAGGCCAGCTTGGGCAGGTCGTCACGGGTCATCAACACCGTCAGGACGTTGTCGTCGCTGCTCGACGTGTCGAAGTGCGTGAAGCCCACCGCGTTCGCCAGCTCGGGGTCGGGGAGGGACAACCCAGCGCGGTTGCTGATGTCGGCCAGTTCGTTGAGCGTGCGGGGCGGCGTCTGGCTGATGAGCGGCCTTCGTGGACCCTGCGGCGGCGCGGGCCTGCCGTCCGCGGAGGCGGGAGCGGCGGCGGGCTTGGCGGGGTTGCCGGCCTGCCGGGGCGGAGGGGGCTGCGAAGCGCCGTTGGGCGCCGCGGTGCCTGCTGGATGTGGTGTCTTGCCGTTGTTCGACATGGTGTGTGTCTTTCCCCCGTTACCGACGTGATTCGCGCTCGAGCAGATACTGGAGGTGCGCTCCCGCCTGCGCGTAGGCGTCCTGCACCAGGCCTTCGAAACCGTCCTCGCCGAAGACGCTGCGGCACGTGAGCTCCGCGACGTCCAGGAGGAGGGGATAGCTCTTCTCCAGACGCAGGACGCTGTCCGCCATGGCCACGCGGGCGGCCATGTGGACGTGCTCACGGTGCGCGTAGAAGAGGCGCGGGGCCGTGCGGCCGGAGACCCGGAAGACGCCCAGGAGCACGTCCTTGCCGTAGGTCTGCACGAACTTCTGGGCCAGCGGCAGGCGGGGGTCGGTGGCCCTCCACGCGTGGAGCAGTTGTTCGCTCTGCCGCTCCAGGGTCTCGAAGATGATGTATTCGCCTGCGTCGAGCGCCAGTCCCAGCGTCAGCAGCCCCCGCTCCATCTGCGCGTTGGAGACGAACACGAACTTCTGTTGGTCCCGGACGAGGCGCTCCAGCACGTCCAGCGAGGCCTTCAACAGGCTGAGGTGCCCCGAGCCGGTCAGCAGCTCATGCGCGAAGGGATTGCCCTGCCCGATGCGCCACTCCGCCGTCACCTTGTCCACCAGGACGGCCCGCTCGGCGTAGGTGCGGATGCCCCGATGGGCCAGACGGGAGAGGATCTCCCGGTGGCTGACGGTCTTCGAGTTGTGACGGTTCGCGATGTAGTCGATGGCCTCCCTGAGCGGATTGGTGTCCTTCGCCGTCAGGTCCTTCCGGAACAGGCGCTGGGAGAAGGTCCCCGCGCTGCCCTGATAGCCCACGGCCGCGACACCAATCTGGGTGATGCCCAAAGGCAGACTTTCATGGGACACCGATGTGCCGAGCACGGCGACGACGTTGCCGGGAAACAGCAGGCCTTCGTGGATGGTGGCCAGCTCCTTCCCATAGGCCCGGAACACGCCCGACTCTGGAGGGGCGCGGTTGCGTCCCGCGAGCCGTGGCAGCAGCTCCGTGCGGATGACCTGCCGCATGCGGTCTTCCTTCTGGACCGAGGTGGAGACCTCCCGCTGGAACCGGGTCATGATCTCCGTCGGATCCACGCCCGGACTCCACGTCTCCAGGTTCAACGTC
Source organism: Corallococcus sp. AB030 (assembly GCF_003668965.1). Lineage (NCBI taxonomy): Bacteria > Pseudomonadati > Myxococcota > Myxococcia > Myxococcales > Myxococcaceae > Corallococcus > Corallococcus sp. AB030. The sequence continues at coordinate 3,778 of NZ_RAWQ01000190.1, read as the reverse complement.
TGCGCCAGGTCCTCGCCAAAGGTGGACCGGAACTCCTGGTCACCCAGGAGGTTGGACTCGTCGTCGTCAGGGGGAGTCTCGTCAGCCATTGTCACCTTTCGTCATCACCGAAGAAGTCGACTACGGAGAACTCCGGACGCCGACGGCGCTTGCGCAGCATCCGGGCGTAGGTGCGCGCGGCGGCCGTCGGTAGACCGAACACGGTCTCCAGGCGCCGGGGGCCTTCCGTCACGGTCACTTCGTTCAACTCCGCGCGGGCCGCTGTCATGGGCGCGAGGAGCTCCAGGGCCAGGTGGTCCGCCCGTTCTTCCGCCAGCAGCACGGCCCCCGAGTCCACGTCTCCCGCTTCGCCGCGGTTCATCAGGTGCACCTGGAGGCCCAGGGGCACGTCGCTGAACCGCGAGTCCATGTACTCGTTGAGCCGGGGCTCCCGTTCGCCGTCGAGCACGGGCAGGATGCCCTCGCCGAAGAAGTCCAGGGCCCGCGTCCTGGGCAGGAGGTGGTCGAGCACGTAGTGCGCCACCTCGTGGGCCAGGGTGAAGCGTTGCTCCGCCTCGGAGTCGTCGCTGTCGAAGAACAGCGCGGCGGCGCCCGCCCTCGCCACCATGCAGCCGTAGAGCCGGCGGTCGGCGCCCCTCAGCTCGGCCGGCAGACCGCGCTGGACGAGCCACTGCCGCACGCCCTCCACCGTCAGGCCCGGCATCCCCACCAGGTCGAGCGGATGGCGCAGCGGGGCCTCCGCCGCGATGTCGCGGGGAAACCCCGGCGGGAAGGAGAGACTGCTCGCCGCCACGGCCTCCACCAGCCATTGCTCGGTCAAGGCTCGAACTCGTCGTCGAAGGGCTCGTCCTCGTCGCGGTCCCGGGCAGCCAACTGCAGCGGGGCCCGCTCGGCTTCCGCCGTGTCCCGCATCGGCCTGCTCAGGGACCGCACGGTCTGGACGCGCCGGAGCACCAGGACGAGCTTCTGGACGTCGACCTCGAAGCGGGCCGCGATGGCGCGGGTCTGCTCCTCGAAGGCCGGGCCCTTCTCCGGCGTCATGCAGAGCGACAGCCACTGGAACACTTCGGGCGTGCACCCCAGCCGCTGGACCAGCGAGTCCTCTGAAAGCTTCTCCAACTCACGGTAGGCATCGAAGGCGTGGCCGAGCATTCCCGCCTCGCTCGTGCTGCGCTCCGCCGCTCGCTTCAACCAATCAGGATTCGTCATCGTGTTCCTCCTCGAAGAGGCGCTTCAGCGCCTTCATGAGGCGGTCCTGGGTGCGCTTCACCTCTCGCCGGAGCTCGAGCTGGGGCAGGTGCATCAATCCCAGCACTTCCGCCAGCCGGTCCGTGGACCGCTCCCCGGCGAACATGAGCCGGAGACAGGCCCGGTCTCTCTCTGAAAAGCCAGCCTGGTTGATCGTCTCCAGAATCAGATGCACCTCCACGCGGGTCTCCATCTCCTTGTTCGGAGCCCCGGCCCAAAGTGCGACAGCACCCCCGAAATCCCTGTTCCGGCGCGTCCTGGAGGTGGAGGCGCGGAAGCGATCCTGGGCCTTTCGCAGGGCAATTCGGCTCAGGTAGGTGCCCAGGTTGCTCTTGTCCGGGTCGTACCGCTGGGGCCTCTGAAGGTACGCGTACACCGCGTCGATGGCGGAGTCGTGCGCGTCGTCATCGTTGCAGCCCGGATTCCCTTTCAACGCCCGGACCATGGGATCCATGAACGTCAGGAAGACGTCCACGGACGCCGTCCTGTCCCCGTTCAAGATCCGTTCGTGAAGGTCACGTCCTTGCGATGGACTGCTCATCCCCCACACCTCACTGACATGCGCACGCCCGCTTTCAGGTTGGCTACGGTCCGTACGGACTTTCGCTACAGGCCTGTAGAGTTCGACGACTGAGCGTCTCCGTCCGAGCCGACAGGTTGGCGAGGTCGAGGATCCGTGTCTCTACCTCGGAGGTGGTACTGCCTTTGGGGACAGGGTCTCGCGTGATCCCCCGGGATCGAAAAAGACCCTGGCCTCCGTGCAAGGAGACCAGGGTCCGTTTCATCCCATTGAGACGTGTTTCAGTGCAGGTCTGGAGGCGGTTCCCCGCGGGCCTTCTTCCACGCATCAATGGCGCGGAGCACTTCATCCCGGAGATCCCGGCCAATCCGTGGATACGCGTCGTCCTCCAGGTTCGCCAATGACACACGGGCCGACCAGGGAGGTCCGTCGAAGCCGCTGCCGTTGAGCAGCACCACGCCGTAGCGCCGGGCCAGCGTGAAGACGAGCTCCAGCGGGTCGTGGTGGTCCTCGATGAAACGGACGAAGTCCTCGCCAATGTGCTCGCGACACCAGGCTTCCAGATCCAGCGTCTGGTAGTAGGCCGTGCGCAGCGGATCCTCGTGCAGCGGAATGCCCATGCCTTCGAAGAGGGCCTGGAGCCGGTCCTGGCAGATGCGCTGGCAGTACTTCTTGTAGACACCGTCCTTGTCCAACAACGCGAACAGCGAGAACAACGTCATCTGAAGCTGCTGCGGCAGTGACAGGCCCGCCGTGTGGTTCAACGCCACGGCGCGGCTGTCCGCCACCATCCGGTCGATGAACTTCAGCCGCCCCGGGTGCGACGTGATGGCGCCATACCGCGCTTCCAGCAGCGCACGCTGGGACGAGGGCTGTTTCGCCAGCGCCTCGTCCAGGATGTTGTCTTCGTGGAGCGCCACCGCGCCCAACCTCCAGCCCGTGCAGCCGAAGTGCTTGGAGTACGAGTACACCAGCAGCGTGTTGCGCGGCAGGTCCGCGGCCAGCGAACGGAAGCCGTTGACGAACGTGCCGTAGACATCATCCGTGATGATCAACAGGTCCGGCCGGCGCTTGCGCACCAGCTCCACCAGCTTGTGGACGGACTCCTTCCGCATGGCCACCGCGCCCGGGTTGGACGGGTTGACGACGAAGAACGCCTTGATGCGCGGGTCCTCCAGCTTGCGCAGCTCCGCGTCCGGGTACTGCCAGGTCTGGCGGCCGTCCTTCGAGGTGGCGCTCTGAAGGATGTCCACCGTGCGCAGGCTGAACTCCTCCAGGCGCGGAATCTCCAGGTAGGGTGCGAAGGTGGGCGCGCCCAGCGCGATGGTGTCTCCCTTGCGCAGCAGGCCGTTCACCATCAGGGAGTGGAAGAGGTAGGTCATCGCGGCCGTTCCGCCCTCCACCGCGAACAGGTCGAAGCGACCGGAAGGCGGGCGTCCCGCGAACAGCTCCTGCGTCAGGTACTCCTGCACGATGCGCTCGGCGTGCGTGAGCATCCGGTCTGGCACCGGATAGTTGTCTCCGATGGCCGCGTCCGTGAGCTCCCAGACGAACCGGTCCGGGTTGAAGCCCAGCGTCTGTTCCCCGTACGTCAGCGCGCCGCGCAGCAGCTGCACGGCGGGCTCGTCATCGCTCGCCTCCAGGAACTCATGCAGGCGTCTGGCGATGCCCGGGGACCGGGGCATGCCCGCAAGCCCCACCTCGGGGACGTCCCAGGCCCTCCGGCTCTCCGTGAGCGCGAACTGGCCCAGGAGGAAGAACGCCTCGCGCGGCGTGGTGGCAATCCAGTTGGGATTGCCCCGGCCGGCGTTGAGCATCACCGCCTCGCGGGTCTTCACGGCCTCGTCCGCGACCTGGAGGAGCTCGTCCTTCAGCTCGAAGGGGCTGAGCTTGTGGAGCTTGCGTTCGGAAGGGGCTCCCGGGGCCTCGGGCGTCTGCTCGGTCATGGTGTCCTCCTCCATCGTCTGTCCAAAGGGAGCCACTCCCGGGGACGTGGACCATGCGCCACGG